>DASRDP010000149.1 GCA_035652535.1 Chloroflexota bacterium | reverse complement strand
GGACCGAAGAAGGCGATCTTGGCCTTGATGGCGTCGGAGAGCCCGCGGATGAACATGGGCAGGCCCAGCCCAATCGAAATCGTGTTTCCCTCAGCGTCGAAGAGCCCGACGGTGAAGTCCAGCGCCTCGTAGATGATCATGTTGTAGGCCGTGCGCATGAGGTTGGTCTTCATCTCATCCGTGATCGCCACCACCGCGTTCCGAATGATCTCGGCCGTGATGGCGTCGACGGTCGGCGGCGCTTCTTCGATGGTGCTCATCTCACCCCCAGCTCGATGACCAGGTGTCCGTATTCGTTGACGCGGGCGAGGTCTCCCTGCCCGAGCACCGTAGACGAGGCCGACTCCTCCACGACGGCCGGGCCGACGATGGCGTTCCCCGCGCGGAGACGCTCTCGATCGTAGACGACACACTCCCGGGGCCCGTGCAGCTCGTCGAACACAATCGGGCGCCGTGGCCTCTGCGCCTCGCCGGGCGGATTCGATTCCCCGGGCTCGAGCCGCGGCGTCGGGGGCTTGGCGATGCGCCCGACGACCGACACGCGCAGGCTCACCAGCTCCACGGGCTCTTCGGGCGCGCTGTGGCTGAACCTGAGCTGGTGCGCGTCGTTGAAGGCCCGGTGGATGGCCGCGCGGGCGTCTTCGGAGCCGACGTGGGCGGGCACGGGCAGCGCAACAGCGTGCTCCTGACCCACGTAGCGCATGTCGGCGGCGCGTTCGAAGACGATATCGGTCGTGCGAACCGACGTCGACCGCAGCGAGGCGAGCGCCTCTTCCTCCAGCGTTCGGTACAGCGATTCCAGCTCCGCCATGTCGATTTCCGCGAGACGAGCGAAGTGGGTGAGCACGAAATCCCGGCGAACGTCCGCCATCAGCATGCCGGACGCCGAGAAGTGGGCGGGCGCCCGCGGGATGACGACCCGTCCGATGTTCAGCTCGCGCGCCACCGCCACGGCGTGGGGCGGCCCGCCGCCTCCATAGGCGATGAGGGTGAAGTCGCGCGGATCGAGGCCGCGCTCGGTGGTCACGGACCGCACGGCGTTCGCCATCGAGGCGACCGCGATGGCGAGGATCCCGGACGCGGCGCGCTCCGTCGAAAGCCCCAGAGGTTTCGCGATGTCGGAGACGATGGCGCGCCGCGCCGCCTCCGCGTCCAGGCGCATCTCGCCTCCGAGGAACTGGTCGGGGGAGATTCGGCCGAGGGTCACATCCGCGTCCGTCACGGTGGGGCGCGCGCCGCCGCGCGCGTAGCAGACCGGTCCCGGCTCCGCGCCGGCGCTCTCCGGCCCAACGTGCAGGGCGCCGCCTTCGTCGATCCAAGCGATGCTGCCGCCGCCCGTGCCCACCTCTTTGATGTCGAGCACGGGAATCCGAATCACGAGTCCCTCGTTATACCCGCCGACGAAATAGTCGGGCGACAGGTCGGGCGCGCCGCGGCGAACCACGCACGCCTTGGCGGTCGTCCCACCCATGTCGAAGCAGATCGCGTGGTCGATTGCGAGAAGGTCGCAGATCGCGATGGACCCGACGACGCCGCCGGCCGGTCCGGACTCCATCATTTGAATGCACTGGCGGCGCGCCAGGTCGACGTCGCAGAGCCCGCCGCTCGATTGCATGATCAGAAGCGATCCGCGAAAGCCGCCGGCCGTCACGCGTTCGTGCAGGTCACCCAGGTACCGGTTGACGAGCGGGCCGACGTATGCGTTGGCGGCGACGGTCGACGTTCGCTCGTACTCCCGATATTCGCGCGACAGCTCGTGCGAGGCGGTGACGAAGATCTCCGGTGCCTCCTCCTGCACGATGTCCCGCATCCGGATCTCGTGGTCCGGCGTCGCATAGGAGTGCAGGAACAGGATCGCAACGGACTCAGCGCCGCGTTCGACCAGCGTCCGGGCGAGCGTGCGCGCCTCCTCCTCGTCGAGGGGCCGCTCCTCAGTGCCGTCGGCCAACATTCGCTCGTGCACCTCGAACACGCGGTCGCGCGGAATAAGGGGGCGGTGCTTGCGAAAAAAGAGGTTGAAGGACTCCGGGCGATTGATCCGGCCGATCTCGTAGACGTCGCGGAATCCCTTGGTCGTCACGAGCGCCGCCCGGGCGCCCTTCCGTTCGAGGATGGCGTTGATGACGATCGTCGAGCCGTGGATGATGAGCTCCGCCGCGGACGGGTCGTCGGTGACTTTCGCGAGGGCCGCCATGACCCCGTCGACGAGGTTCGACGGGGTGCTCAGCGCTTTGCCGAGGGCAACCCGACCCATCCGCTCGTCGAAGAGGGTCACGTCGGTAAAGGTCCCGCCGATGTCGACCGCGATCCGCACGGTTGCCCTCCATCCGTCGTGGCCTTCGTTATACTCGAGCCATGGCTCCAGACCTCGCGGACGAGATCATCACCGCGCTGCGTCGGCGGGACCCGCCAGCGGCCTTTGCGAGCGAGCTGGCGGCGACCCTCCGACAGGGGAGCGTCGTCTCTCAGGTTGAAGAAGCGCTAGCGCGCCTCGGGAGCGATGGCCGCATTGTGATTCAGGACCATGCGGCGCCCGACGTGCACCTCGAGACCGCGGACCTCCGGGTCGTCGCGTACGTCGCGGAGAATGGCGACGCCGACCCGGCCGCCGCCGCTGAAAAGGTCTGGAGTCGCTGGGTTCGCGCCTTTCTCAGCACTCACCGCTGCCAGTAGGCGACGGCCCTTACTGCCGAGACCCCGTATGGCCGGCCCGAAGCAGCGCGATCGTCTCGTCGACGGTTCGCACGCGCCCGAGCCGTGGGAACACGTGCTCCATGAAGAACGCGTCGACCTCCGGCCTCGATGCCCGGCACCCGTCCCGAAGGACCACGACGTTGAAGTCGTGGTCGCGCGCGGCGTACGCGGTGGCGGCCACGCCGACGTCGGTCGAGCCACCCGCGATGCAGATCGTGTCGATGCCCGGCGTCCGCAGGCTGAGCTGGAGGTGGGTGCCGAGGAACGCGCTCCACCGGTGCTTCCGAATCAGGTAGTCACCCTCCCGGGGCGCCAGCTCGTCGATGACGTCGGCGCCCGTGGAGCCGCGGACGGCGGCCGGCTTCAGGCGGCGCGCCGCGGCGACGTCGACGAACCGATCGGCGTTCGTGTCCGTGCGGGCGACGGCCCAGTCCGCGCCGTCCGGCCGATGGTCGGCGATGGCGTAGAAGACGGGCACCGAGAGCGCGCGCACGGCGTCCAGCATGCGCCTGCACGCGGCAACCTGGCTCTCCGCCTCCGGTCGGACCCTCCCGTCCGCGTCGCAGGCGTAGACCTTCAGCATGTCGAAGAGGAGGAGCGCCGTGCGGCGCGGGTCGAGCGCGGGCTCAGCCATGCTGCCCGCCCGCGTGGAGCATCGCGATAGCCTCGTCGACCGTTCGCACCCGCGCAACCTGTGGAAAAATCTGATCGACGTAAAAATCAGAGACGGTGGGGCCGCGCCCGGACGACACGGCGTCGCGAAGGATGACCACGTTGAAGTCGAGGTCGCGGGCCGCGTACGCGGTGCTGGCCACCCCGACCTCGGTTGATCCGCCCGCCAGGAGGATCGTGTCGACGCCGCGGCTCCGCAGAGATAGCTCCAGCTCGGTCTGGTGGAATGCACTCCAACGGTGCTTGCGGATCTCGTAGTCGCCGGGCTGAGGCTTGATCTCATCGATGACTTCCGCGTTCACGGACCCGTGGACGACGCCGGGTCCGCCGGCTGGCGCGTTCGAAGCGGGCGGCGGATCGGGGCGGCGCAGCTCGAGGTCGGTGATGACGGGCGAGGCATCACGGTGGTCCGCGCGGTGGTCGGCCGCGGCGTACACGACCGGCAGCCCGAGCGACCGCGCGGCGTTCAGGATATGCACACAGGCGTCGGCGAGCGGCCGGTCTTCCGGAAGGAGCGCTCGTCCTGCGCGATCATAGTGGTAGCCCTTCAACATGTCGAAGAAGACGAGCGCCGTCCGGCGCGGGTCAAGCGATTCGGACACCGGCATCGGAGCCGTCACAGCGTTCCACGGGTTCCGAACAACAGCGGCGCCCCCTCCTCGCGGCGGCGGTCGACCGGCTCGAGACCATCGGGGTTGGCAAGCTCCGCATCGTGCTAGCGCCTAATGAGGAGGCTGCGGACTGGCGGGAGACCGGTAATGATCTGACGGAACTCCTCCCCCCCGTTCTCGGTGACCCACACGCTGCCGTCGATGAAACCGATGTAGAAGGTGTCCGGCTCATCCGGATCGCCGGCGACGACTCGCGGTGCCGCGTCAATCGTCTCGGGGAGGCCGCCCTGCAGGCGCCGCCACGTCTTCCCCTGGTCGTCGCTCTGAAAGATTCCGGCGTTGGCGCTTCCCCCGCGCCGCCAGAACGGCGGTGGCACCGCCGCCGCCGCGGTAAAGAGGACCCTGGGTCGGGAGGGATGCACCACGACGTTGGTCATGTAGGTGCACGTGAGTCCCTCCATCGACGGTTCGAACGAGGCGCCCCCATCTTCGCTTCGAAAGAAACCCCGGCCCGACGTGGCGACGACGCGCGTTGGGTCGTCTGGCATCGACGTCACCGAATGGCAGTCGAATTCGACGTGGTCCTTCACGTTGAGCCATGTCTTCCCGGCGTCGACGCTGCGAATCACCCATCCCTCTTCGACGGCGCCGAGGATGCGGTCTGGAACCGCTCCGCACACGTCGATGTGCTTGACGTGCGCGACGTGCGGGGGGTTCGGGAACGTCCAGTGGTACGTTTCTGGCAGCGCGCGAACGCCGGGGAGGTCGGTCCAACTTTCGCCACCGTCCGTGCTCTTAAATACGGACGCCGGTTCCGTGCCCGCGAAGAGCTCGCCTGTGGCGGGGTTCTGCGCCAGGCTGAAGATCATCCGGAACAGGATCCCCTGGTTGGTCTCGCGCCATGAGGCTCCGCCATCCTCGCTCCGGTACACGCCGCCGAGCCCGGTCCCCGCGTAGATGCGTCGGGGGTCCCGCGCGTCGACGACCGGATACATCACCGTCCCGAGTCCCTTGAGCCCCAACAACGTGGCTTCAGAAGTCTTGCCGTTGGACTGCGCGCGAAACAATCCGTCCTGGGTGCCGATGAAGATCTGACGATCGGCTGCCATGTCGCCCTCCGTCCTTGGCACGACGTACTCGCCGCTATCCTATCACGTGGACGATCCACGAACAGGCCTTACTTTGCCGCCACGAGCTCCACGTCGAAGATGATCGTGGCGTTTGGGGGGACGGGTCCGTTGCCGCGCGCCCCGTACGCGAGATCGGGCGGAATGATGAGCCGACGCTTGCCGCCCACGTGCATCGACGCGATTCCCTCATCCCAGCCGGCGATGACCGCGCCGGTCCCGAAGACGAAGGAGAACGGCTCGTTGCGGTCGAGACTGCTGTCGAACTTCGTCCCGTTCACGAGCCAGCCCGTGTAGTTCACCTCGACCGTCTGACCGACGGTTGGGGACGGGCCGGTCCCCACCACCTCGTCGACGTATCGGAGTCCGCTGTCTGTCTTTTCGGGGGTAGCGTCGATGGTCGGCATCACGGCTGGCGTGCTGGCGACGCGTGGCGCCGCCGACGGCGCCGGGCTTGAGGTCTGGTTCACGCCCGCCTGGTCCGCGACGGTCGGCGCGCCCCCGGTGCATCCCGCGATCAGCAACATGGCGATAGCGAGAGGGATCGTTTGCTCGGCTCGGATCTCCCCTCCCCTAGCGTTTGCGCTCGGGCGTCGGGCTCGGCGCGTGTTGGAGCGAAGGCGACGTCGTCTGCGAGGGCGGCGGGGTTGTGGGCGACGGGCTGGGCGTGGGCTGGCTTGGCGTGGCGGTTGGGCTCTGTGTCGGCGTCGGCTGGCCCGCCGTGCTCGTCGGAGTCTGGTCGGGGACGGTCGTCAATTCCATCGTCGTTGGTGAGGGTGAGGCCGAAGCCGCTGGGACCGGCGAGGGAGTGGCCGTCTCGGAGAGCGCGGCGGACGCAACCACCTCGGACTCGATGTGGCTGAGAGCGGCGTTGAGCTGCTCGTCGATTCCGGCGCGAGCCGCGTCCACCGTAGGCGCGACCTCGACGTCAGGCTGAACACCGACGTTGTTCAGGATGGTCCCCTTGCCGGAGTCGATCCGGAGGGTGGTCACCTGGATGGCCGATCCATCGCTCAGGGGCACGACGATGCTGCCGGCCACCTCGCCGGCGGTGGAAGTCCCAATCAGCGTGGAATGGTTACCCTCCTGGAGCGCGGCCGCGAGGATCTCGCCCATCGACGCGGTTCCGTCGTTCACGAGGACGTCCATCGGCTTATCCCAGATCCGCCCGCTCGAGACGGTGGCGGTCGTCTGCTGGCCCCGGCGCGTCGTCTGTTGGTACACGGGTGTGCCGGGCGGGAGGAAATACCCGGCGATCTCGGTCCCGACGTCGAGGCGGCCGCCCGAGTTGTCTCGCAGGTCGAGGATCAGGCCCTTGGCTCCTTGTGCCTTGAATGCGCGGAGCTGCTGAGCCACGTCGGGCGCCAGATCAGCCGTGGGGAAGCTATCGATGTGGAGGTAGGCGATGTCGCCGACCATGTGCGATTCGAGGGTCGGCACGTAGATCGTATCGCGAGCGATCTCGACGTCGAAGGGGTCCGCGACCCCGGGCCGGGCGATGGTCAGCACGACGGGCGTACCTGCCTCACCGCGAATGCGGAGCACCGCGTCCGAGATCGCCATGTCACTCGCGGGGGCGCCGTCGATGGACAGGATGTGATCGCCGAACATGATGCCGGCGCGCTCAGCCGGGCTGCCGGGAAAGACGTGCTGAATGTGGAGCGGGTCGCTCGCCAGTCGCGCGCCGATTCCCTCGTAGTGAACGTCGCCAGATTGCCACGCCAGATGGTCCTGGTACATCTCCGGCGTCAGAAACTGCGTGTGCCCTTCGTTGAGCGCCGACGTCATAGCCTCGATCGCGGCGTAGGTCACCGAATCTGGAGCGTCTGGCGGAGGCGACGCGGCCCACACCGTGCAAAACTGGCTGGCGAAGGTGTCCCAGTTGGAGATGGAGTCCGTTGGCTCATCATCAGCGGCCGCGCCCGGGTCGAGCGCCGCGTACACGGCGCTGGCCGCTGGCGGGAGCAAGACGTCGGGCGTCGGTCGCTCGACGAACAGGACCGACAGGACGTCGAACGCTTCTTGGATCACGTCGAGGCTTTGTGCTGAGTCGCTTCCGACCTGGCAGTCGGCGGTTTCGGCACTCGCGGAGGTGGGGAGCGAGACCGCCAGAAATACCAGGAGCGAGACGAGGATCCGCATGGTCAAGAGCTCCCGAACCTCTGTGGATGTTGCGGCGTTCGCCGCGCGTAGTGGACGTTATCATAGACCATCACGCCGCTTGCGTACCGGCCTCGCGGACGGATGGCCGCCCCCGGTGCCGTCCGCGGGGACTTGGAATGACCCATGCGACGTCGCTCGAGCCACATGGCGTGGCTGGCCGCGTTCCCGCTCGTCTTCGCCGTAGCCTGTAACGTCGGCACCCTGGCGCAGGGTGTCGGCGGCAGCTCGCGCTCCCACGCGGACGTCACCGGCGGCGAGCTCGCGGAAGACAGTGTGCCGGTGGACGTTTTGGGCGAGCGGGTCCGTGGTTGTGACGTGAGGGGCGCCGCGCTCGAAGCGACGGTCGACGAGAGCAGCGAGTTCGAAGACTCGGTTGTCGCAGTCGTCATGGACGTCACGAATCTTTCGACCGAGCCCGCGATCGCGTTTCGCGCCTTCGTCCTGCGTGATGACCGCCGCCGCGCATGGAACATGGCGGACCGAACCGTGTTTCCAGGCTATGAGGCCGTGCGCCAGCAAGCGGCGACCCAATGGCCGGACCTCGCCACCGATAGCCACCAGATTCGCCCCGGCGACACCGAGACGTTACTGGCAGCATTCAAGGTGGGAGGCGACTCGACTGGCTTCCAGCTCGTCGGGACCCCCGAGACGATGACCGGTTGCCGGAGCGACTCGCCCGCTGGCTAGCGTCCCGTCGGGCTGTCGTCGTTCCGATCGATGAACACGCCCGGGCCGCCGGTGTCGAGCTCGTAGCCGAGAGGACCGAGGCTGGTTACGGCCGGGTGCGTAATGCTCGGCGTCCAGTTGACCCCACAGCCGCAGCTCGTGAATGCCACCGTTGCTACGTTCGAATCACCGTTGGCCGCGCGGGCAACAACGTAGAGCACATGGTTTCCCTGAGTTAGCGTACGCGGGATCCAGTCGAAGGTGAACCCGGCGCTCGCCCAATCCGGCCTCCCGAAGATGGTGGCAACGTCCTGCCGGGTGATTCCGAGGCGTGCCCGCCCGAGGAGCGTCCCGCTGTTCTGCTGGACTCCATCGAGATACACCTCCACGCCGACGATGCCACCGCCCTGGATTCCGGGCTCGGCAGCCCATCCGCCAACGGTCACGCGCTGTCCGTTCTCGATGCTGATGCCCGGGTCGGGCGCGTCGAGGCTCAGTTGCATGGCGGATGGGGCCGGCTGTGCCTGGGTCTGTGCACGAACTGAGGGAGCCATGCTCCCAGCCAGAACCAGAGCCAATGCTCCTCCCGCCGCAGCGCTGACAATGCTGCGCAATCTCCTGGACATTCGAACCTCCATTGCCTGTGTGCGAGATGCTTCCCGGTCCAAACTGCTAGTTATACGGGCTATTCGCGAATCCAGATGCGGCGGCTCCGAACATTCGATGGCCGTGCGTGCGCCGCTCGGACCGATCAGGCTATCGTAATGCGGCATCGCGCGGCCATCATGCTTTCGCGCTCAAGAATTCAAAGAGAGGTGCAGGGGCCGAATGCAGGGGATGAATCCTCGGGTCACGCTGCGAACCTGGCGGCCGCTGGTGATGGGCCGGCGCGGCGCCGTGGTCGCGAACCATCCGCTGGCTGCGGAGGCAGGGCTCGCGATTCTGCGAAAGGGCGGAAACGCCGTCGACGCCTACATCGCGACGTCGAGCGCCATCGGCGTCCTCGAGCCCCACATGTCGGGCATCGGGGGCGAAGGGTTCGCGCTCGTGTACATCGCGGATGAGGGGAAGGCGGAAGTCGTCAATGCCTCCGGGCGCGCTCCGCGACGGGCGACGCGGGACCAGTTTCCCCATGGTCTCCCCGCCTACGGTCCGTCCACGGTGATTACACCGGCTCTCGTCGCCGGGTGGTGCGCCCTCCATGCGCGGCGGGGGAGTCTCCCCCTCGGAGAGCTTCTGGAGTCCGCGGTCACCTACGCGCGCGATGGCTTCGCGGCGACCCAGACCTTCGTGCGATACGCCGGGGAGCAGGCAGATGCCCTGGCCGCGAACCCGGAGGCTGCGGAGGTCTTTCTCCCCGGTGGCTCACCCCCCGTTGTCGGCTCGGTCATCCGACAGGCTGGCCTGGCACGAACGCTCGAGGCCATCGGCGCCGGGGGCTGGGATGCGTTCTACACCGGTGATTCGGCCAGGGCGCTTGCTGCGTGGATGCGCGAACACGGCGGGCTGCTCGACGAAACGGATTTGCGGGAGTGCCGCGCCGAGTGGCAGGAGCCGATCAGCGTTCCGTACCGAGGTCTCGAGGTTCTCGAGGCGCCCCCCAATTCGACGGGCGTCACGTTTTTGCAGGAGCTGAAGCTGGCGGAGAAATTCGACCTCCGCAGCCTGTGCCCCGGCGGGAGACTTCCATGCGATTCGCCGGATCTGGTGCATCTGCTCGTCGAGATCAAGAAGCTGTGCTTCCTGGACAGGGAACGCGTTGCCGACGTCGGGGATCCGGCGGCGCTCTCGGCGCAGCTTCTCGCGGACACGCGCGTGGCTGAATTGGCAGGCCAAATCGATCTCAGGCGTGCGCTGGCATGTGCCGTGCCCGCGGACATGGCGCCAAGCGACACTACCTATCTCGCGGTGGTCGACGCGGCGGGGAACGCCGTGTCCGGCATCCAGAGCCTCAGTGACGCGTTCGGCGCGGACGTGGTCGCCGGTGACACGGGAATCCTGCTCAACAATCGGATGCGCCTGTGGCATCTATCCGAGTCTCACCCCAATACGCTCAAGCCAGGGAGGCGCGTGCGGCACACGCTGAACCCGCCCATGGCGCTTCGGGACGGCCGCCCCTACCTCGTGTTCGGAACGCCCGGCTTCGACGCGCAATTGCAGGTCAATCTTCAGACCCTCACCGGGATCGTCGATTTCGATCTCGACCCGCAGCAGGCGGTCGAAATGCCTCGTTGGCAGCATCTGCAGCCGGGAACCCTCGCCACGTGGCCTCATGCTTGTCCGGATGAGATTGTCGTGGAGGCGGGGATCCCGGAGGAGACGAGGCGCGAGCTTCAGCGGCGGGGTCACACGGTTCGGGTCGTTGGACCACTCGAGGGGCCAGGTGCCGTCAGCGCCTTACGCTTCGATCCGGGGAGTGGATTCTGGCACGCGGGAGCCGACCCCCGACGCGACAACTACGCGCTGGCCTGGTGAGGGGGTCGACTCCCGCGTCCGGCTCCGAGTTCTGTGCTGGCGGCGAACCGGCCTACCGGGGCGCGGCGAGGGGAGACGTCGTCACCGCTGAGATCGTATTGGACGGCGCGCTCTGGTGGCCTGCGGGATCGAGAGCGATCACCTCGAAGAAGTAGGTCGTGTTGGGCGAGAGGCCGGTTACCGTGGCCCCAGTCGTCATCACGGAACCGGACGTGACGGGAGCGAAGGGACCGGTCGGACTCGTCGCTTGCAGAACCTGGTAGCCAATGGCGCCGTTGCTCGGCGACCAGGTCAGCGTCGCTGTCGAGGCTGTCGTGGCCTGTACGGTCAGTCCGGTCGGAGCGGGTACTGTTGTCGCGGTGATCGGCCCGCCCGAGGTGCTCGTCGACGCCATTATTGGGCTCGAGGCGGTGAGCTGATTCCCGGCGCCGTCGAGTGCGATCACCTGGAAGTAATACAGCGTGCCGGGCATCAGGTTCACCACGGTGGCGCCGCTTGGACCGGCGTTGACCATGGACGCTGGAATAAACGGGCCGGTCGGATTCGTGGCCTGGAGCACCTGGTACCCTGCGGCCAGGGGTATTGGCGTCCAGGAAAGGGCGGCGGACGTGGCGGTCAGCGCTCCGACGCTGACGCGTGGCGTCGCCGCGGGCGGGCCGCCGCTGGTCGTCGCGGACGCGATGTTTGATGGCGCTCCCTGGTTTCCGAGGGCGTCGATGGGAACGACCTGGAAGTAGTACGTCACATTCGGCTGCAAGCCCGTCACCATCGCGCCATTGCCGCTGACAGCGGAGGTGATGGCGGGCGCAAAGGGTCCCGACGGACTCGATGACTGCAAGACCATGAAGGTCGCGCCGGGAACCGGCATCCACGATAGGGTCACTGACGTGCCGGTGGTGCTGACCACGGTCAGGCTCGTGCCGGCGCCGCCCGCGATGGGTGGCGCTCCGGTGATCTGCACGGCCGCCGGGACTGGCGACTCCAGCCCATTCGGGTCCACCGCGCGGATCTGAATCAAGTAAGGGGCGCCGGGGGTCAAGCCCGGGAGGAGACCGCTGGAAACGATCTGTCCGATGCTCTGGGGCACCGTTTGGGCTACCGAGTAGTTGAGCGGTGCTGATGCGAGCGTGTCGTAAATGCGGTAGGCGACCGCGCCGGGGACCCCATTCCATGAGAGGCCAATGGTCCCATTGGGTGGCGCGACGATGCTGAGGGTGGTCGCCGCGGCGCCCGGCGCGCCGGTTGGGGGCGGAGGGAGCGGCTGACCGAACGGCACACTGTTTTCGGGTGGGACGCCGAAATAGGGGGACGGGAGCGACGGATTGGCCACGTTTCCGCTCGGCGCGGCATTCGGAGCGGGAATGGCCTCCAGATTCGATGGGCGTGAGGGCTCGGAAACCGCCGGCGGAGCTGGGCTCAGCTGGGCTGGCGCCGGTGGCGGAGCCGCCACCACCGGCTGCTCCGGTGCTGGCGCCGCCTCAGGGGCTGGCGCCGCGTATGCCACCGCATACCACTGGGCCCCAAAGCCGAGCGAGCCGTCCCCGTTCGTGTCCCCGGGGTGCACATCCCCTGAGAAGTAGTAGAGGGGCCAATTGTCTACCGTGACCTGCCATGAGCCGTCGTCCCGTTGGATCAGGCCAAGGCTCGCCGGAAGGTCGTCCGGTGCGATCAAATCTCCGTCGATGGTGTACGGCGGCCAGATGTCGGCACACGACCCAGTGCAGTTGCTCACGGTCTCCTGGTCGCCATCCCAGGTGTAGAGCGTCCATCCATCGGGGTCTGTGAGAAGCATGCCGTACTGGT
>DASRDP010000148.1 GCA_035652535.1 Chloroflexota bacterium | reverse complement strand
AACCGTTGCACCTGCAGGTGATGTCCGCGGTCCGCACGATGACGCAGTTCGTGGCCCTGGTCTGCCTCGCGTCCTGCGTCGCGGGTTGCGGTGAAGTGGTCGGCCTCCCAGGCCCGGTGTCGCCGGCACATACACGGACCTTCGCGACCGAATCCGCCCCACCCCTGCCTGCGGGGGTCGATGCGATGACCGGACTGCAGCAGAGGCCGATGAGGCCGCCCCTCGTGGCTCCGAACTCGGCCCGGCAGCCAGGTTCGTTGCCTCCGGGGTGTGCCGTCACAGATCCGTGTGAGACCTGCACCGCCTCCTCGATTGCCGACCTTGGCTCGGTGCTGCCGAACTACGGCGCAGGGGTCGGGCCTGTCTACCTGTCGGGACAGGACAGCTGGTACTCCGCGGGGCAGGTGGCCGTCCTCGTCGTGGACTCCAGGTATTCCGGACCCCTGCTGGTTCGACCCTTTCAGTTGGGGGGCGACGGGACATCCACTGTCACCCTGGCGGATCTCCCGCCGACTGATGTGATCAAAAAGGAGCCCGGGGTCACCAACGTTCCCGCGGTCCACACGACGGGAGGTGGTTTGTATCTGGACGCGGTGGCCTCGACCTCTTCCTGGAGAAACTGGACCGGATTGCTCAGCACCGACAGCCCTGGATGCTTCGGACTTCAGGTGGATGGCGACGCGTTCACCGAGTTCATCTTGTTCGTCGTCAACCCAGGAAAGCCGCCGCCCGGCTGAGCCGCGACGCTTCCCCGCGCTCGCGGCCGCGGTGTTCCGCTAGCGGTTGAGGGCCGCCTCGGCCTCCCGCACCAGGTCTTCGACGATCTCACCCGCCGGCTTGATGTCGTTCACCACGCTGACAGACGTGCCCGCCCACAACGGCGCGTACTCGATGTCGCCATCGAAGTCGGGAGCCGCACATCCTATGGCGTAACGCGGCCAGTCGATGCGCTCGTCGCCTCCGGGCGAGTGGTGTCCTATCACCGTGCCTTCGCCGGGCCGCGAGCCGGATGGTGGGCAGCCCGCCGCTTCCCATTCGTCGATCGTTTTGTTGCGCAAGGTTCGATGCGGCGCATTCGGCCACCACACGTCGTACAGAGAGTTGTAGACGGTGTCCTCCGCCCGCCCCTCGACGATTCGCTGTTTGTACGCCGGGTGAGCGTGACACTCATCGCTGGCCACGAATCGCGTTCCAAGAGACACGCCCTGGGCGCCTGCTTGCAGGGCGCGGGCCACTCCCGCACCGTCGCCGATACCACCTGACGCCAGGACCGGCAAGGGCTCGAGGGCCCGGACCGTTTCCGGCAGAAGGTCCCAGATCGACGTCGTGCCGCGAACGTGTCCGCCGGCTTCGAAACCCTGGGCGATGACGGCGTCGACCCCGGCGGCAGCCGCGGCGATGGCCTCTTCGGTGGAACCGACCTGGATGAGGACCTTGGCCCCGCGGTCGTGGGCGACCTTTACGTAGGGCGTCGGATCACCCCAGAAGAGAACGATGGCGGCGACTCCCATGTCGCCGAGCGCCGCGACGTGGTCGCTATACCAAACGTCGTCGCCCGGTTCGTTCTCGTCGATGATCACGTTGGCGCCGAACGGCAACCTGGTCAGCTCTCGCAACTTGGCAACTCGTGGCGCGAGCCTCTCGATAGGGGTCCCGCCGCCGCCCAGGACCCCGAAACCACCGGCGTTGGAGACGGCGGCCGCAAGCTCGGGTCCCGCGGCCATACCGATGCCGGCGCTGAGAATCGGGTAGCGGACGCCCAGCAGGTCGCACAGCGGCGTGTGGAGAGGGCTGCGGACCACTTCCTGGATTATGGATTCAACCGGAAGCCGTGGAAGCTCTCCGACCGACCTCGCAAGGGTCGGCGGACGGCACGCAGTTCATGAACACGTCGTGATCACTTGAAACGGCGGGCTTGAAGCCAAGGCCGTTGTACCTTTGCACCGTGAGTCGGCCTCGGCTCGAGATTCTCACATTGCCCCGCCACAAGCGCGCAGCGGCGGCTGGCTGAATGAGCGATGTCGACACCGTGCTCGCACGCTATTTGCAAGCAGTTCGTGCTGCGGGCGCACCCGAGGGCGAGCCGATCGCCTCGCCGGCCGACGTTGAGCGAGTCGTGGACGGTGTGGCGCCGTACATCATCCCGCCTGATCTGCGGCGCGCCTGGCTGCGCCTCAGCGATTGGGATTGGCTCATCGACAACGGCCAGCTGCAATCTCCGACTTTGTCATTGGAGATGTGGGACAGAAGCGTCCAAGAATTCGGGCAGCCGCGCCTGCTTTTCCCGGTGTCGTATGCAAGCCACACTTACCTCTACATCGAGCTCGGTATCGCAGGCGGCCCACCAGGCGGCGCCCTCCTCCTCGCCCCAATAGCCGAGCCTCTTGTGCGCCACGCACCGTCGCTCGTGTGGGCCCTCGAATTCATCACCGGGAGGGTCGAGGGAGGTGCCGCTCGATGGAACGAGTGGTGGACGAGTCGCATCTCAGGAGAGGAGGTGCAGCTGGCAGCCGCCGGTGAGCCCTGGCCGCAGTACCTCCTGCCCACGATCGACCCTTCTCAAGCGTTGACGTGGCCCGCGCATTGGCAGCGTGCGCAGGGCATCAACCCGGCGGACGCGATACTCCGTGGAGCCGACACCGATATCGCGGCGATGCTCGCCCTCGAGCCGGGCGCGACGTGCCGCATTCAGGGCAGGATCGTGGCCGTGGCCGTGGCCGCGGCTGGGGCAAGGATCGAAGTAGCCGATAACTCTGGCGCAGCGGTCGTGTGGGTGCCCAAATCGGCAGACCCGTTTGGAGCCGTGCGCATTCGCGACCAGGTGGAATTGGAAGTCACCGTGGGACAACCGAGAGACGAGCCCAGCGCGGAGATCCTCGCCCGGATCGCCGCGCTCCCTATTCCACCCGACGACGAGACGGCGCGACGCATGGCAACCAACGCGGCCGCGATGTTTGACGCGGCGTCCTATCGCTTCCGGGCCACCATTGCGAGACGCATCGAACCCTGAGCCGCTGGTTCGATCCCTCGGACTTTCTCGCCCGTGGAGAAGGAACGCGAGCCGCTCTGGGAGTGCCCAACGTGCGGCGACTTCGGTTCGCGTTATGGAAAGCCCATCGAATTGTGGTGGGCCGTGGTTTCCGTAACGCGAACCACGGCGTCACGGTGGTCGACAGGACAATGGCGATCGCTGGTCCTGCAGGCTCGTTCGTCACCGCTGGCCGAGCTCGATCGGGGCCAGAGCGCTAGAGCCAGGTCCAAGTCAGGCGCAGTCGATAACCCGCGAAGGCATTGTTCCGTTGAGACAGCTGTGAAGGCCTCAATCCGGCAAGTGGCCGTCGTCGCGGGTTTGCTGCTTCTGGCGGCATGCGGCGAATCTGGCATATCGCAAGGCTTGTCCGCGACACCATCAGCGACTCCCACGACATTCCCCTTGCTTTCTCCTTCGCAGTCAGCGCCGGGAACCGAATCGCCCTCGCTCCCCGCCAGCCCGATCGTGGCCTACTCGCCGATTCCATCACCGGTTGGCACGCCGGTTGCTCGTCAGGTGCTGGCGCCGGCCATCGTCCTGCCGGTGACCGGCCTGTGCACGACCCCGATCATCGAAACGGCCGACGGAAACGCCGAGCCGCGATTCTGCCGAGAGGGATCGATCAACGTCCTCGCCTGGAGGTTCTACGTTTCTATCTCCCCGAACATCCTGGGCGTGGGCCGAGACGCCACGGTCGACCAGATCCATACCGCGTTCATGGCCGATGGCAAATACCATCCGACCAATCCGGAGGAGCAGGCCTCGTACTACCTGGCAGCCGCGTATTACGGCTGGCACTTCTCGGGCGATCCGTCCTGCTGGCTCTGGAGCACCACCACGTGTTGAGGCTGGGCGTACACAATCCGCGCTGCGGGCCCGGCCGGAGCGCAGGGAGACAGAAGATCGTGCGTATCAGACGTGGGCGACCCGGGACTCGAACCCGGATGGGTTACCCCACACGCCCCTCAAACGTGCGCGTCTACCAGTTCCGCCAGCCGCCCGGCTAAGCCGGTTGATTTTACCGGTCGGCTCGCCCGTCCGCCATCGCGAGCAAGGCGTTGACCGTGGTCCAGTTGCGTGAGGTGGCGCCGATCCCCAGGCGCTTCGCGGCGAGCCTCTCCCAGAGGGGCGAGCGACCGAAGCCTTGCGGGTGCCACGAATAAAGCTCACGACCGGTGGTGGCGAGCGACTCGTGGGGGGCGGCGTTCGACCGCAGCTGCTCGACGGTCTCAGGCGGCGGCGGGGCGGCAAGAAAGGTCACGAGGTAGTGCTTCGGGTCGGCGGCCGCGGCGGGGATCGGATTGCGCGCCACTATCTCCGCGAGCTCGTTCTGCGCACGGACGATCACGGTCAGCTCGAGGCCGATCCGGCGGACGATGAGCGCCCTGACTTGTTCGGCGACCTCCGTTTCGGAGGCGTCGGTCGACAGGACGACGTTGCCGCTCTGAACGTAAGTCACGACGTCGGCGAAGCCCTCGTCGGACAAGAAGCGCCGCAGCTCGGGCATTGAGACGCGGTTGCGCCGCACGAGGTTCACACCGCGCAGCAGGACAGCGTAGCGAGCCACAGCGGCTTAAGTTGCCGTGTGGACGTGCTGGCCGAACCAGCTGATCGCCATGTAGTAGGTGATCAATCCAAAGAATATGAAGTAGATCCCCGAGAACCTCTGGTACCCGGCCGAGCCGTTGAACATGGCCAGAGGGCCCCAGAACGAGCGGTATCGAGCGGCAAGGCGGTCGGCCCACTGGTGATAGTTCACGATCCAGGCGAGACCCCAGAAGACGAGCGCGGTGCCGACGCACAGCCACAGGATCGTCCACAGGACCAGGCT
>DASRDP010000147.1 GCA_035652535.1 Chloroflexota bacterium | reverse complement strand
TGTCCCACCCCGGAGGTCGGCAAGTTCGACGGGACGATCGAGATCCCAGTTGATGGCATCTCGCGCTCGCCAGAGCGCGTCTGTAATGAGATACCCAACCTCCTCGGGCAGCCCCGCGTGGGTATAGATCGGCCATCCGCTGAAGCTGAGGGTGAACGTCTCGACACCGAGGGTTGGAAACAGGGGCGACAGGGGGAGAATCGGCCAGCCAATCTCCTCCATGGCCGCCAGGGTCGAGTCTTGCAGGCGCGCGAAGCAGAAGCCAGATTCCAGGGCCACGCCGCCCCAGGTATTGATCCCTTCATCAAAGACAGCGGTGATTGCCCCGGATCGCATGCCCTCAATCCGCTTCGGGTCGCCCGGCGGAGCCCCGAGTAGCTGCACCGACCCACCCCACGCCTCGACGTCTGCGAGTGAGAAGCCCTCGGCTTGCAGGACCTGGTCTACGGTAAGCGGCGGCGAATGCGACGCGTCATCACGAATCGAGATACGAAGAGGGACCCTTCGCTCCCGAACTTCGGCGAGGCTCGTGCAGCCCGTGGACCCCGCCAACGCGAAGCCCATGAGGTCGAACGAAGGCATCACCGCGATGGCGCGCAGCGGCAGCGGTGTTGAGAATGGCCCGGTACCCCGGTACGCCATGGTGAGGAAGGCGGAGGGGTTGAGGGTTCCGAGATCCAGCTCGCCGCGACCCACGGCGGCGATCGTCTCCATCCCTTCGATCCCCAGCGTGACCGCGTCGCCGGCCGAGGCCCCCTCTGCCCAGGACGTGAGGCTCATCCGAACGTTGCCGTACGGCCCCGCGCCCGGCACGGGCATTTGCCAGAGCTGAAGCGCAATCTGGGCGATCGCGTTGGGGCGGGTCAACGCGGTGATGCGTGGGCGGATTGATCGTTGGGGCTCTCCTGACCATCGCGCTTCGTGCATGCCTACCTCGCGGGCTGCGCTCCGGTGTCTTGCCGTGCTTCATAGGGGCCGCGCCACCGGGCCAACGGCTCCGTATAGTACATCCTTTCTTGGCGCCGGAAGGCGAGCCTTGGCGCCGTGTAGTAGAATGGCGGCGCTCGACTTGACCCGGACTAGAAGGAGGGTTCGATGCCCGATCCGCTCGCCAACGCCCGAGCCGGCATGCCGATCAATCATGATTTTGCGATCATCGATACGTCCGACGGTCCCATGGTGATGTATTGCGCGTATCCGGACGGGCCGGGGCCGTTTCCGGCGGCCATCGTCATCTCCGGGCAGCCTGGTCCGTCGAGCCCGGAGATCCTGGGCGCTGAGATCCTGGCAAACCGGGGCTACGTGGGCTGCGCCATCGACCTGATGCATCGAGGCCCCGCAATCCACTCCAATGAGGACCAACAGGCCCGCCGGCGCAATCTGACCGACGACAAGACGATCACGGACATGCATGCTGGGCTGGACTACCTCAAATCACTCCCGTTCGTCCAGGCAGACAGTCTCGGCATCGTTGGTTTCTGCATGGGAGGTCGAGTTGCCTACATGATGGCGGGTCTTCGCAACGATCTCGGCGCGATCGCAAGCCTGTACGGTAGCGGCATCTACGTTGGCTACGGCGGCCCCGCGCCGATCGAGCGAACTGCTGATATCAATTGCCCGGTACTCATCCTCAACGGCGACAAGGATCGGGTGATCACGCCCGACGAGTGCCACAAGATCGCGGGCGAGCTGCAGCGCCACGGGAAAACGGTCGAGGTCCACATCTACCCGGACACCGGGCATGCGTTCATGGCGACGCGCGGCTCCAAAGAGGTGAGCGACGACGCCTGGTTCCGCACGCTCGCATGGTTCGACCGCTACCTGGCGAAGAAGCCGGCGCTCGCGGAGGTCGCGAGCTAGAGACCTGCAGCAGACTGGCCGGCGGGGGATTAGTCCCCGCCGCGATTTCGAGCGCCGGATCGTCTAGGAACAGGCCAAAGCCCGACCGAATCGGAACGGCACAATGGAGCAGGCCGGTAGGGCGTGCTCAGTCGTCGCTGGCTGACAGGAGTCGGATCTCGAGGAGGTCTTCCGATCGGTTCACGATCTCGAATCGGAGGTCATCGGCGGCGAGCATCAGCCCCACCAGGCTCCGACCCGACGGGTGTGTCACGACGAGGATGTCGCTCGTTGACGCGTCGGGCTCCACGCGAATGACGCCCGGGATCGTGGCGAGGCTCTCGACGGCGTGATCCCGGGATCTCGGATCGTCGACCAGAATCTTCACCTTCGTGGTGGTGGAACCTTGCTCCCGGGCGTCACGAGCGCCATCCGGCGCATCGCTATATCCCAACCCGACGCCTGACGTGCCGTCGATGGTCGGTGAGGCGCTGCCGTAGCCGATGCCGCCCGAGCCGACGGGCGTGTCCGTCTCGTAGCCGACGTCGCTTCGGCCCTCGGTGTCCCAGGCAGAGGGCGCGATGAGCGGTCCGGGCTCTCCTCCCTTGCGGATATCGGCGAGTATGCTTGCCGCCTCGCTTTGTGCTTGCGCGATGATGGCCGCGGCCTCCTCGCGGCGCCGGGCACACTGCTGCTGCAGGCTCTCGACCTCCTGGCGCAGACGTGCCACCTCGCTCGCCAGCGGGACGCGCTCGCGACGAATGCGCTCGACTTCTTGGACCAGGGCGTCGGCCTCGGCGCGGATCTGGCCCAGCTCGCCTTCTGCGCTCCGCACTTCCTCGCGGAGCCGAAGATTCTGGACGCCGAGCGCAGCCTGCTCGCGCTTCAATTCTTGAATCGCCCGGTTCAGATCGGCCTGCGCCCGATCGCGCTCGGCCTCGAGCTGTTCTGCCTCGTCGCGGAGCCGGGTGATGCGGTCCCCCGCCATCTCCTGTTCGCGCACCGTCTCGTCGCGCACCGCCGCGGACTCGGCCCGTAGCGCTTCGATCTCGCGGTTGAGTCGCGCGACCTCGTCCTGCAGGGCCGCCGTCTCCTGTTGGGAGTGGAGTAGGCGCGCGGACGCCTCGGCTTGCTCGCGCTCGACCTCGCGGGAGACGCTGGCCGCGTGCGCGGCGAGGGCCGCGATTTGTTGCTGAAGGAAATCGCCGAAGCGCTCGTAGTACTGCAGCCGGAGCTGCGCCTCGCGCGGTAGCGGCCGCATGACGGATGCAAGCGCCTGCTGGCCGTTTTCGGGTCGGTACTCCTCGGTCACACCCGCGCTCCCTTTCCTCGCCCAGTCTCTGGTCGGTTTATCGCCAGAACCGTAATCCTTGTCGTTGCCGTGCCGCCCGTCCTGTCTGGGCCGCGGTGTCTCCGGCCGTCGCCGGCTCGACGTCTGCCGGCTCGCCGGCCACGAGCCGTACGATGTCCAGCAACCCGCGCGAGATCTCGTCAAGCAGTTCTGGGTCCGCGACACTGAGAATTGGCGTTCCCTGGTTCGCGGAATCCACGACCAATCGACCAGCACTGGGCAGGGCGATCCGCGCATTGACGTTGAGGTGCTGCTCCAGCAGCTCCGTGCGAATCCCGCTGTTCGCCCGGTTGAGGATTGTCACGATCTTGTCCGAATACCCGATCGCGTCGGCGATTTTCAGGAATCGCGCGCTGTTGTGGGCGGCGGCGATCTCCGGCGTGGTGATCAATAGGATGAGCTGGGACATGTCGAGAAGCTGCAGCGTGATCTCGTTCAAGCTTGGCTGCGTATCCACGACGATGTAGTCGAAGATCGCTCGGTACTTTCCGATCGTTTGCACCACCACGGTCGGTTCGAGGCGTTCGACCACATAGGGATCCTCGGGCCGGAGGAGGAGGTAGAGCCCGGTCTCGTGGGGGACCAATGCCGATCGGATGTCGTTGATCTCGTAGTCTTCGTTCCCCAACGCATCGAAGAGGCTCTTGTGGGTCGGTGTGTTCAGCAGTACGCCCAGGTCGCCGAACCACAGGTCCGTGTCTACCAGCAGCGTTCGCGCCTGATTGAACCGCGCGAGCCCGACGGCCAGGTTCGACGCAATGGTGCTCGCGCCAACTCCACCCTTGGCGTGAAACACCGTGACGATCTTTCCCTGGGCGTCCGCGTGGGCGCCGTTACGCGTATCCGTGTGCCTGTTGGCCGACGGGACGGGAGGGTGATATCCGGCCCGTAACATGAGCGCTTTGATTCGCAGCACCAGCTCGTCGGCGTCTACCGGCTTGGAGACGCACTCGTCGTTGTCGGCCCGTGCTGGGTCCAACAGGAACGCGCGGTACGACTCGGGCGGCACAACCAGCAATGTGGGTATCGAGTAGTCCTGGTGCAGCATCTTGTAAATGCTGAACGCTTCGGCCTGCGGGATCTCGGCGTCCAGGACCGCCACGCACTGCGCGTTTTGCGCCAGGGCGCCGGCCACGTCGTCCGGTGCCTCGACGGTTCGCGATTCGATCCCCTCGTACCCCAGGGCAGACGGCAGATCCGACAGGCTTCCAGCGCGAGCGATGATGACCACGGACGGCGCGGTCTCAGTCATAGTGTTCACGATGCAGCCATTTGGAGGGCGAGTCCGGGCACGGTGAGCAGGCTCTCGACGGTCTCGCCCGGATGCGGCGAAATGAACGCGATGCACGCTTCCTCGCTCGACTCAGGCGTAACGACTGCCGACTCGACGTCTTGGAGACCGCGAAGCGCTTGCTCGAGCGCCATGACGCGAGCGAAGGTAAGCTGGCCGGTGACGCGATAGCGAGCCCTGTTGCCCTCGAACGGCAGCGGCGATAGCAGGAGCGGCGCGGGTCCGTCTCCCGCAGCGGGCTCCCGATCGGCGGCCGCGACCAGCTCATGAGCGACCGGCGCGGCCAGCGGTGTCTCTTCGGGCTGCGCGAATTCGGCGGCTGGCTCCGCGGAGACGGTCGGTCGGGCGAGGCGCTCCTCGACTATCGGCGTCGGCTCCGCTTCCTGTGGACCGTAATCGTCGACGAAGGCGTCCAGCGCCAACTGGGCCTCGGCCACGATGGCGTCGGCCTGCTGGCGGGCCCGGCGGAGGATTCCCGCTGCCTCAGACACGCTCAGCTCGATAATTTGCTGCGCACGAGCCTCCGCCCTTTGGATGATTTCGCGAGCCTCAGTTCTCCCACGACTCCGGACCTCGTCGGCGCGGGCGTAGCTTTCACTGATGAGGACGCTCGCCCTTGCTTCTGCGGCAGCCAGGTCCGCTTTCGCGGCGGCCCAGCCGGCCAGCGTGGTACGCTCGTTCGTCGCGAAGTCGATGGACCGGTGCGGTTCCGGCTCAGTTGGATCGGGGGCGACGGGCGCAGACGGAGCCAAGAAGTCCGCGTTGGGCGTATCCCCGCTCAGCGCGAACCCCTCCCGATAGGAGGTGGACTCCGGGCCCGGATCCGTCAGATCGTGCGCCGTCGACTCCTCGGTGGGTGTCTCGTCGCGGTCCATCTCGCGACCCTCACTGCCGTCCAGAGCGGATTCGTCCGCGTCAGTCGCTGGCAACATTCCATCGGCGGTACGCTTTGGACTGAACATAGCAAAATGTAACGAAACGTGCCAGCCGGTGAAAAGGTTCGTAAGCCACGCCACGCACGCGCCCGTGGGGCTACTCCTCTGCCCCGTCCTGGCCAGCGAGGGCTGGTGGAACTCCGCTGATTCCGAAACGGCCATCTTTGCCCCAATCTCCTACGGCCTAATGGGCATCGTGCGGCGCTGGACTGGCCGTGGAGGCGGGAGCTGCATCATCCGTTCGTTCGTTTGCCGCAGGCGCGTAGCCAGGAGCAGCATCAGGTGCCGGGAAGCTGCGCTGGAGATGTCCAAGAGGTGCAGAAAGGTGTCTGTAGGAACAAAATATGCCTCGCCGTCGCTCATCGCGGTCGCCGTTGCGGAGCGCGGTTCCCCGTCCAGTACGCCCAGCTCACCCAGAAGCTCGCCGGGCCTGACGACGCTGAGAAACGTTTGCCCAGTCTGGCTTGCCGCGGAGATGCGAACCGTGCCATCGGCAATCAAATAGACACCATCCGAGGGATCTCCCTGCCGAACGAGCACGTCTCCCTCATGGAACGCGGCGTGGCTGATCGCTGCGACCGCTTGAGCCGCCTCGTTCTCCTGAACGTTTTCAAGCAGCCAATGTTGGCGCAAAAAGGCGTCAGTCCTACTCAATTCTCGCCTCTAGTTTCTCTGTGCGGACATGCTACCAAAGCATTGGCCGCCCAACGACACGATCGCGGTGCCTGCTGGCCAAACGTAATGTGGCTGTGTCAGCTTGACTGGATCTGCCCCCGTGCCCTACATTCGCTGGACCTGCAATGATTTCCACCCCGCCGAGCACCGTCGCCACATGCCGAGCGTAACAATTGGGGGGCCGAACGGCAACTCCTGAGAACCGTGCCCAACCGGGGCGCGCCTTTGGCGCGCTGCGCCACCGCGACTTCCGCCTGCTTTGGGGCGCATCGCTCGGCTTCCACGTCAGTAACTGGATGCAGCAGGTCGCCCAGAACTGGCTCCTGTACGATCTCACGGGCTCGGCCCTTCTCGTCGGCCTCAACGGGTTCATCCGCACCGTTCCATTCCTCGTGATGTCCCTATACGCCGGAACCATCGCGGACCGCGTTGATCGACGCAAGCTGCTCCTGCTCATAGAGTGCGCGCTCTGCGCGCTGACCTTTGCGCTCGGCATTATCGTGCTGAGCGGAAACATTCGGGTCTGGCACATCTACACCTACAGCGTCGTCACCGCGTTATTCGGCGCGTTCGAGATTCCGGCACAACAGTCGCTTCTCCCGTATGTCGTCCCCCGGGCGGACCTCATGACGGCGGTCGCCCTCAATTCGATGGTGCGTCGCGGGACCCAGATCATCGGGCCATCCCTGGGCGGCATTTTCGTGGCGGCTTTCGGCGTTGCGGATACGTATTTGATCAACTGCGTCGGATATGCCGGTCTCATCACGGCGCTGGCGATGATGCGCGCGACGAACCCGGCCAGCGAGCGCACGAGCGAGCCGCCGCTAAAGGCGATGGTCGACGGCATCCGCTACGTTCGCTCGGATCCGTTGATTGGCGCGCTCATTCCGATCGAGGCGGTCTTCAGCGTTTTCGGGTCGTTCAACCCACTGCTCGTGGTGCTGGCGAGAGACGTCTTTCGCGTGGGTCCGCAGGGGTTCGGGTTTCTCCAAAGCGCACCGGGCATCGGCACGGTCGTCGGCACGATTGGGCTATCTGCGGTCGGCGACGTTCGGCGCAAGGGGCGGCTCATGATCATCGCCGGCGTCGTCTATGGCCTCTCGGTCATCGCCTTCGCCTTCGCTCCCAGCTTTCCGCTGGCGGTTGCGCTTCTTGCCCTGTCCGGCGCGGCCGACTTCGTTCGAGGCGCAACGCGTCTCACCACGCTGCAGCTCGTCGCCGAGGGCCCGATGTTGGGGCGCGTGATGAGCCTGGACGGCATGTCGACACGGGGCCTGGGTCAGCTCGGCGGGTTCCAGGCAGGCACCCTCTCGACGTGGGTCGGTGTCCACTGGGCAATCGCCGCCGGGGCGATGGTGTGTGTCGTGGCCATTCTCACTGTTGCCTGGCGAGTTCCCGCGGTGCGCGATCTGAGCAGAACGGGCCATGTCGTGCGCGAAGTGGACGGCGGCGACGCGCCGCCCATTCCCCCCTCGAGGCGCGTTTCGACAGAGCTCAAGCCCGCGGACTCGACGGATTGACCGAGCTCTGTCACGCCGAGCGACGCGAGGCATCTCCTGGGTGAGAGATCCCTCGGGCTCCGCCCTCGGGATGACATCGGTACGCGCCCTCGGGATGACATCGGTACGCGCCCTCGGGATGACACCGATTTGTCATGCCGAGCGAAGCGAGGCATCTCCTGGGTGAGAGATCCCTCGGGCTCCGCCTTCGGGATGACATCGGTACGCGCCCTCGGGATGACATCGGTACGCGCCCTCGGGATGACACCGATTTGTCGTGCCGAGCGACGTGAGGCATCTCGCGAGCGAGAGATCCCTCGGGCTCCGCGCTATCCCTTGCGCAGCGCGCGGATCAGCAGACCCAGCGCCTCCACGGCCACGCGGCGGCGCAGCTCCGGGGGCGCCATGTTCATTCGCGTGGAGTCGGCCTCGGAGGATCCGCGCACATCCACCGCGCAGCGCCCAACCGGCCGCCCATCCGGGCCCTGCTCGATGACGACCGCCGCGATCCCGACGTCTGCGCCGGTTCGCGCTCTCGCGGCGCGGGCCAGGTCGCTGGGCTCGGACGAATCAGCCCCGAGGAGGTCCCCGCTGCTCCCCAGCACGAACCCACCCGCGTATCGGTCAACCAGACCGGGATCGTTGCTCATGTCTGACGTGAGCGAGCCGCCCGTCCCGATCTCCGCTGACGCGATGGTCCATCCGTGGGCCGCCAGGAGCTTCGCGGCGCCCGATGCCAGTGTGTCGTTGTCACGGCCGTAGACGGACCCCCCCAGGACGGCCTCGAGCTGCGCCACCATCGGGCGGAGCAGGTTTCGTGCTGCGTCCTCGTCCGGCGCCTTCGCCGAGACCCGGACCTGCACGCCATCCGGCTTCGCGTAGGTCGCGACGGTCGGATTCGTGCTGTGGATCGCGTCGCCCAGTTGCTCCTCGACGGCCGACTCGCCTAGGCCCAGCACCTTCAGCGTGGTGGTGACGAGGACTCCAGCGCCGGAGCGCTGTCGGAGTCGCGGTCGCACCTGCTCCTGCCACATCCGGCGCATCTCCGCGGGGACGCCGGGCATCGTCGCGATAACCTTGCCGTTCCACTCCACCCACCAGCCGGGCGCTGTCCCGATGGGGTTGGGGAGTGGCGTGGCAGACGGAATCAGCGCCGCCTGCTTCACGTTCCGCTCCGGCATGGGCCGGCCGCGACGCGCGAAGTTCTCGCGCAGCTCCCGCTCGAGATCCGGGTCGATGGTGATGCGCTCGCCGACGGCGGCCGCGACCGATTCGTGGGTGAGGTCGTCCTCGGTGGGGCCGAGCCCGCCGGTTGCGATGATGGCATCGCTGCGCCCCAAACCGCGGCGGAACACGTCCACCACGCGGTCCAGGTTGTCGCCCACCTGGCTGATCCAGAACACGTCGACGCCGATTTCGGCGAGCTGCTGGCAGAGATATTGCGCGTTAGTGTCGACGATCATGCCCAGGAGAATCTCGGTCCCGACGGAGACGATCTCGGCCTTCACTGCAATTCCTCTGCGCGGCGACTCGGTTCGTCGCGCGCCTCGTTTAGCTCGATCAGGACGCCGCCCGTCGACCGAGGGTGAACAAAGGCGATCTTCCCTTCGGGTCCGACCCGCGGCTCGCGGTCGATCAGCTCGACCCCATGCGTCGTCAGATGTTCGAGTTGGTCCTCGATCGCTTGTACCTCGATCGCGATGTGATGGAGACCCTCGCCGTATCGGTCGAGATACCGTGCGACGGGGCCCGTCCCGCTCGTGGGCTCGAGAAGCTCGATCTGGAGTCCCGCCGCGTCGAGCCGCACGACACGCAGCTCGTTCTCGGGCAGGACGGTCTCACTGACGACCGGCAGCCCCAATGCATCGCGATAGAACGCGAGGGCATCCTCGACGCTGTGCACGGCCACGCTAACCCGAAGGACGCGCTCCGCGACGGGCGGCCTGCTCGGGGCGTCGCGATCGCTGCTGGCCATGCCCTACTGAGCCGTGATCGGCACGCTTCGGCCTTCCCTGGATGCGCGCTCGATGGAATCGAGGAATCGGTGATTTCGCACGGCATCGTCGAAGGTCGGGGCGGGGTGGCTTCCCTCCCGGATCCCGTCGGCGAACCGACGGAACATCTGCGCCACATTGAACGGCGTGCCGTCTGGAACCTCAGGCGGCACCCAGCGCAGGTCCGCCGGAATAGGGACGTCCGTGAGGCGCTGTTCGCCCTTTCGCGCTCCCTGCAGGCGGATGCCCGTCGCCTGGGCTTGGCTCGCGCTTCCCACGATGGTGCCGTCAGTCCCGTACACCTCGAGGCGGAAGCCGGATGGATGCCAGGGAACGCTGCTGACGTCGATCGTGGCGATGCCGCCGTCCTCGAAGCGACCGTGAACGGCGACGTGGTCCGGCGCGGTCGCGCGGATCGAGCCGCCGTCTTGGAGCGGAACATCCGGGGCGAGCGTATCGACGATGGCGGAGACGCGAGAGAGCTGGCCGAGAGCCCAGGTAAACGCGTCGATGGCGTGGCCTGCCGAAATCGAAAGGGTATGCGCTCCGTTGGCGCGATCGAGCCGCCAGGTGGCCTCGGGCGCACGCGGCTGCAGCAACCCCCCCGAATACTGGGTCATGGTCGCGGTGATGATCCGTCCCAGCCATCCGTCGGCGATGAGCTCGCGGAGGTGGATCCAGCTCGGGGCGGCTCGCGCCTGCAACCCGACCATCGCGTGTACGCCAGCCTTCGACGCTAGCGTCGCCAGCTCTTCGGCTTGCGCCGTGGTCGCGGCAAGGGGCCATTCACAGTAGACGTGCTTGCCGGCGGCGAGGGCGGCCTTCACGATCTCGAAGTGATACGGCACCCGCACACAGACGTCCACGACGTCGATGTCCGGATCCGACACGAGGTCGCGGTAGTCCCAGTAGGCCTTTCGCGCCTCGTATTTTTGCGCTGCCGCCTCGGCGCTCTCGCGCTTCGTTGTGCAGACGGCGGCAAGGTCATAGTCCGGGAGCGCCAGGAGCCCGGGTACGTGTGTTCGCGACGCCCATCCGATGCTCGGGTTTGCGCCGACCACACCAAGTCTGAGTGGCGTTGCCATAGCATTCCTCCTGGCAGCGTTCGTGTGCGGCTAGGAACCTTGACGCCCAGCCCTGCGTTCCGGCCGAGTTGACGCGCCCGGGTGGGACCCGTATAGTTTCGCGGTTCCCAAAACGCTTCGGAGAGTAGAACGAGTGACGTACGTCATTTGCGAGCCCTGCATTGGCGTGAAGGACGCGTCCTGCGTTGAGGCCTGTCCGGTCGATTGCATCCACACCACTGACGATGACCAACAGTACTTTATCGATCCGGACGTGTGCATTGAATGCGGCGCGTGCGAACCCGTCTGCCCCGTGAGCGCCATTCGGCAAGATAGCGACGTTCCTGATGAATGGAAGCAGTACATTCAGATCAACGCCGATTTCTTCAAACGATGAGGCTCACGTCTTCCTGGCGTAAGCCGTCCGCTGACTGACAGGCTGTTTGCCTGGACGTGCGCTGACTCGGTCACGTCCCCGCCCGCGCCGCAGCGGGCTCCCGCACCGACTCCAGCACTCTCTTCAGGTACTGCCCAGTGTAGGATTGGGAGCAGCCCGCGATCGCTTCGGGCGTTCCGGTGGCGATGACGTGACCGCCACGCTGCCCCCCTTCCGGTCCCAGGTCGATGACCCAATCCGACGTCTTGATGACGTCCAGATTGTGCTCGATCACCAGCACCGTGTTGCCCGAGTCGACCAGCCGGTTAAGCACCTCGAGGAGCCGGCTTACGTCCGCGAAGTGGAGCCCGGTGGTGGGCTCGTCGAGGATGTAGAGGGTCTTGCCGGTCGCCCGCTTGGATAGCTCGGTCGCCAGCTTGACGCGCTGGGCTTCGCCGCCCGAGAGGGTCGTCGCCGGCTGGCCGAGCCGGATGTAGCCGAGCCCGACGTCGTTGAGCGTCTGGAGCTTGTTCCGCACGGCGGGCACGTTGGTGAACAGCTCGCACGCTTCCGCAACGGTCATGTCCAGGACGTCGGCGATGCTGACGCCCCGGTAGCGAATCTCGAGCGCCTCGCGGTTGTACCGTCGGCCCTTGCACGTCTCGCATGGGACGTAGACATCGGGTAAGAAATTCATCTCGATCTGGATGATCCCCTCGCCGCGACACGCCTCGCAGCGCCCGCCTTTGACGTTGAAGGAGAATCGGCCCGGCCCATAGCCACGCACACGCGCATCGGGCACGGCCGCGAACAACTCGCGGATGGGGGTGAAAGCGCCCGTGTACGTCGCCGGGTTCGAGCGTGGTGTTCGGCCGATGGGGGCCTGGTCGATGTTCACGACCTTGTCCAGGTGCTCAAGCCCGTCGATGCGCTCGTGCCGCCCCGCCCGATCGCGCGAGCGATAGATGGCCTGGCTCAGGGCCTTGTACAGCACCTCGTTGACGAGCGTGCTCTTGCCCGATCCGGAGACGCCGGTGACGCAAACGAAGCGGCCGAGGGGGATTTCGACGTCGATCCGCTTGAGGTTGTGTTCCGACGCGCCGACAATGCGGATCGACTTCCCGTGGCCGTCGCGACGGAAGGTCGGGACGGGCACGCTCGCCCGACCGCTCAGATACTGCCCCGTGATCGATCGAGGCTCAGCGGTCAGGTCGTCGACGGATCCCACGGCCACGACCTCGCCGCCGTGCTCACCCGCGCCAGGCCCGATATCGATGAGGAAGTCCGCCTCGCGAATCGTTTCCTCGTCGTGCTCCACGACGAGGACTGAATTCCCGAGGTCGCGGAGGCGTTTGAGGGTCGTGAGGAGGCGGCCGTTGTCGCGCTGGTGGAGACCGATGCTGGGCTCGTCCAGGATGTAGAGGACGCCCACGAGCCCCGAGCCGATCTGCGTGGCGAGCCGAATTCGCTGGCCCTCGCCGCCGGAGAGCGTCATAGCTGCGCGGTCAAGGGTGAGGTAGTCGAGGCCCACGTCTACCAGGAAGTTGAGCCGCGCGCGGATCTCTTTCAGGACCTGGCGCGCGATCATGTGGTCGCGCTCGCTCAGCGGCTCGGCGCGCTCGTCCGCCCATGATCGGGCCAGCTCGCCGAACGCCGTTCCCTGCTCTTTCTCCGGCAGCCCGTGATCGACCTCTGGGGCCCGTCGCTCGTCGAGGGAGGTGAAAAACTCCATCGCTTCTGCCACCGAATACGCGGTGACTTCGTCGATGGAGCGTCCGACGATGGTGACGGCCAGCGACTCCGTCTTCAACCGCAGGCCCTCGCACTCGGGGCAGGGCCGATTCCACATGTACTTTTCGATCTCTTCCTTCATTCCCTCGGACTCGGTTTCGCGATAGCGCCGCTCGAGGCTGGGGATGACCCCCTCGAACGCCATCTGGTACTCGCGGACCCGACCGTGATGGTGGTGGCCATGCCATCGCGGCGCGCGCACGCCAATCCGCTCGCCGCGCGAGCCGTAGAGGACGAGATCCAGCGCGCGCTCGTCCAACTCCGCGACGGGAACGTCGAGCGAGAAGTCGAATTGACGCGCCGCCCCTTCGAGGAGCGCCAGGTAATACGGTTCGCCGGCCGTGCCTCGAAACCACGGCTTGATGGCCCCCTCACGAAGCGTCAGCTCCCGGTTCGGGATGACCATATCGGGGTCGATCTCTTGGCGATAGCCGAGCCCCGTGCACGACGGGCACGCGCCGTGCGGGCTATTGAACGAGAAGTTGCGCGGCGCCAACTCGCCGAGACTAATTCCACATGCCACGCACGCGAATTTTTCGGAGTAGCGGACGTCCTCCGACTCGTCGCCAACGCCCGCCACGATCATCTCGCCCTCCCCCAGGCGCAGCGCGGTTTCCACCGAGTCGGTCAGGCGCGAGAGGTCTGCCCGACGGCTTTCTTCGTCGTCGTCAGGGGATGGCAGCACGAGCCGGTCGACCACCACCTCGATGGTGTGGAGCTGATAGCGGCCCAGATCGAGATCCTCCGACACGTCGTGGATGGTCCCGTCGATCCGGACGCGGGAGAATCCCTGGTTGCGGACCTCGTCGAGGACACCCTGGTGCTCGCCCTTCTTGCCGACGACCAGCGGCGCAAGAATCTGGATGCGTGCGCCGTCCCCCATTGCCAGCACGTTGTCGACGATCTGCTGCACCGTCTGCTGGGTGATCGCGCGGCCGCAGCTCGGGCAGTGGCGACGCCCGATCCGCGCATAGAGGAGCCGAAGGTAATCGTAGATCTCGGTGACGGTGCCAACGGTCGAGCGCGGATTGTGGGACACCCCCTTCTGGTCGATGGAGATGGCGGGCGAGAGTCCAGAGATGAAGTCGACGTCCGGCTTGTCCATCTGTCCCAAGAACTGCCGGGCGTAGGCCGAGAGCGATTCGACGTACCGTCTTTGGCCCTCCGCGTACAGCGTGTCGAACGCCAGCGAGGACTTCCCCGAGCCGGATAAGCCCGTGATCACGACGAGCCGTTCACGCGGGATCCGGAGGTCGATGTTCTTCAGATTGTGCTGGCGCGCGCCGCGGACTTCGATCCACCCGTGCGGCGCGGTGAGGGGGGCGTGCCCGTTCGCACTCACGAGCCGATGCTCTTCCGCAGCTCAGTGATCTGGTCTCGAATGAGGGCCGCCTGCTCGAACTCCAGCTCGCGCGCGGCGCGCTTCATGTCTCCCTCGAGCTCCTTGATGGCACGCAAGATCTGCTGGCGGTTCAGCGTCCCATCGACCCTGTATTCCGCGGGCGCCTCCGCCACCGCTCGGAGATGCGGCGAGATATCCCGCACCGCCTTGATGATGCCACGCGGCGTTATCCCATGGGTCTCGTTGTACCGAAGCTGCGCCTCACGCCGACGGTACGTCTCGCGGATGGCGCGCTCCATGGAGTCCGTCACTCGATCGGCGTACATGATGACCCGGCCGGACTCGTGGCGCGCAGCGCGCCCAATCGTCTGCACCAGTGCCGTCTCCGAGCGCAGATAGCCTTCCTTGTCGGCGTCGAGGATGCAGACGAGGGAGACCTCCGGCAGGTCGAGCCCCTCGCGAAGCAGGTTGATCCCGACCACGACGTCGTAGACGCCCAATCGGAGGTCGCGCAGAATGTCCACCCGCTCGAACGTTTCGACGTCCGAGTGGATGTAGTGGACTTTGATCCCGATCTCGCGGAGGTAGTCGGCGAGGTCTTCGGCCATCCGCTTGGTGAGCGTCGTGACAAGGCAGCGCTCGTTCCGTCCCACGCGGAGCGAGATCTCCTTCAGCAGGTCGTCGATCTGATTCTTGGTCGGACGCACCTCGATCTCCGGGTCGACGAGGCCGGTCGGTCGAACGAGCTGCTCTACCACCTGGACGCTGTGCTCGTACTCGTAGGGGCCCGGGGTCGCGGAGACGTAGATCACTTGGTTCACGTGGTCCTGGAACTCCTCCCACTGGAGGGGCCGGTTGTCCAGGGCTGAGGGGAGCCGAAAGCCGTATTCCACGAGCGTCGTCTTGCGGGCGATATCGCCGTGGTACATGCCGCGAATCTGCGGCAGCGTCATGTGCGACTCGTCGATGAGCATGAGATAGTCGTCGGGGAAGTAATCCAGCAGGGTCCAGGGGGCGCTACCCGGCTCACGGCGCGTCAGGTGCCGTGCGTAGTTCTCCACGCCGTGGCAGAATCCGACCTCCTGCAGCATCTCGAGGTCGAAGTGGGTCCGCTGCCGAAGCCGCGCGGCCTCCAGCAGCTTCCCGTCCGCCTCGAGCTGGCGGAGGCGCTCTTCCAGCTCCTCTTCGATGTCTCGGATCGCCATCCGCAGCTTCTCGTCGGACGTGACGAAGTGCTTGGCGGGGAAGATGTCCAGCGACGTCCGGTCCATCAGGACCTCGCCGGTCAGCGGATCGATCTCGGTGATGCGGTCGATGGTGTCGCCCCAGAACTCGACTCGCACCGCGCTGTCCTGGCCCACGGGGTGGATGTCGAGCGTATCGCCGCGCACGCGAAACTTCCCGCGCGAGAAGTTGTAGTCGTTGCGCTCGTAGAAGATGTCGGTCAGGAAGCGCAGCACTTTGTCGCGCTTGCGGGTCTCCCCCTTGCGGAGGGTCAGGACCTCTTTCCCGTACTCCTCGGGCGAGCCGAGGCCATAGATGCAGGAAACCGAGGCCACGATGACCACGTCTCGGCGCTCGAAGAGCGCCTTGGTCGCGGCGTGCCGGAGCCGGTCGATCTCGTCGTTTCGCGACGAATCCTTTTCGATATACGTGTCGGTCGTGGGAAGATAGGCTTCCGGCTGGTAATAGTCGTAGTAGCTGACGAAGTACTCGACGGCGTTGTTGGGGAGAAACTCCTTCAGCTCCGAGCAGAGCTGGGCCGCCAGCGTCTTGTTGTGGGCAATCACCAGGGCTGGCCGACCCACGCGAGCGATGACGTTGGCCATGGTGAAGGTCTTGCCCGACCCTGTTACGCCGAGAAGGGTCTGCTCCCGATATCCCTTCTCGACTCCCTCGACGAGGTGCTCGATCGCCTCGGGCTGATCGCCCGTCGGCGCGTATTCCGAAACGACCTGGAATTCCGTCATCAAACCCGCTGATGCTGCACGTGTCGCGCGACGCGTGCAGACGCGCCGGCCGCGCATTTCAGTATACGTATAATTTTTTCTCGACCCTTTCCCACGGGTGCCTAGGTGCGGTTTCACGTTTGGTCCATCGGCTGCCAGATGAATACGGCGGACGCGCGGCGCGCGAGCGAGGAGTTGGCGCTCTACGGCGGCGAGCCGTGCGACCGGGTGGAGGACGCCGACGCGGTCGTGCTCTATAGCTGCGTGGTGCGCCAGGCCGCACAGGTGAAGGTGCACAACGAGCTCGAGCGCATTCGGCGCATCAAAACCACGCGCCCAGGCATGCGCGTCGGCCTCGCCGGCTGTATGGTCGAGGACGACGTGAGCGCCCTCGCGCGGCAGTATCCGTTTATCGACCGATTCATCTCTCCGAAGATCGATCTCCCCGTCCGCGACCAGATCGTTGATTTTCTCGACCTCGACGACCGCTACCGATGCGATCCGAGCGACGCGGAGCGCTTCTCGGGCGTCTCGCAGGCCGTCACGGTGAGCCAGGGATGTAACCGCCGATGCACCTACTGCATCATCCCGTTCCGGCGCGGCGCGGAGCGCAGCCGGCGGCCCCAGGAGATTCGGCGGGAGGTTGAAGCGCTGGTCCGACGGGGCACGCGGGAGGTCGTGCTCCTCGGTCAGATCGTCGATCGTTATGGGCGGGACATCGGCACGTCGCTCGGCCAACTCTGCGCCGACCTCAGCGACATCGACGATCTCCTCCGGATCCGCTTCTTGACGTCGTACCCCGTCGACTTCAACCGCGAGCTGATCGACGCGGTCGCGGCACTCCCGAAGCTCTGCGAGGATGTGAACCTGCCGATCCAGGCCGGCGACGACGAGACGCTGCGCCGGATGGCGCGCGGATACAAGGTGGATTTCTATGAGCGCCTGGTCGCGGATATGCGGGCGGCAATCCCTAATCTGGGCCTGTCGACGGACATCATCGTTGGCTTTTGCGGTGAGACCGAGCAGCAGTTCGAAAACACGCTGGCGCTCCTTCGCCGGGTCAGGTTCGACGTCGTCCACGTCGCCATGTACTCGCCCCGGGAAGGGACCGCGTCGGCGCGGCTGTGGGAGGACGACGTTCCCCGGGCCGAGAAGAAGCGTCGGCTCCACGAGGTCGAGCGCGTTCAGGCCGAAATCGCGACCGAGATCAACCAGACGCTGGTCGGCACGACCCAGGACGTACTCGTCGAGGGCACGCGGCAGGGGAAGTGGTACGGCCGCACGCGAAGCAACAAGCTCCTCTTTTTCGAGAGCGTTGACGTACGCGCCGGAAGCGTCGTCCCGGTGGAGGTGACGAGCGCCTCCTCCTGGTCGCTTCAGGGCCGGCCGGTACCAGCCCGTTCGTCCTGAGCCCTTCGCTCGGGCCTATTCCTCGCGCTCCTCATACTGGGACTTGATCTGTGCCATCACGGTCGGATCGGCGAGGGTTGTCGTGTCCCCCAGGACGCGCCCCTCGGCAATGTCCCGCAGCAGACGGCGCATGATCTTCGCACTCCGCGTCTTCGGCAGCTCGGGCGTGAAGAAGAGCTTGTCCGGCCGCGCGATCGGGCCGATCTTCTCGGCGACGTGTTGGCGGAGGTCGTCCTTCAGTATGTCGTTCGCCGTTGTGCCCATGCGCGGCGTGACGAAGGCCGCGATCGCCTGGCCCTTGATCTCGTCGGAGATGCCGATGACCGCGGCTTCCGCGACGGACGGGTGGCTCACCAGCGCGCTCTCGACCTCCATCGTGCCGATGCGGTGGCCGGCGACGTTGAGCACGTCGTCAACCCGGCCCATCAGCCAGAAGTAGCCGTCCTCGTCGCGTCGAGCGCCGTCGCCGGTCAGATACATGCCCGGAAACCGCGACCAGTACGTCTGCACGTACCGGTCCGGGTCTCCCCAGATCGTCCGCATCATCGCCGGCCAGGGGCGCTTCAGCACCAGGTAGCCGCCGCGCCCCAGGCCCACGCCGACGCCTTTCTCGTCGACGACGTCGGCGTCGATCCCCGGGAACGGCAGCGTGGCCGAGCCCGGCTTGAGGGTCGTCGTCCCGGGCAGCGGCGTGATGAGGATCATCCCCGTCTCGGTCTGCCACCACGTGTCGACCACCGGGCAGCGCCCGCCCCCGATGTGCTCGTGGTACCAGATCCACGCCTCGGGGTTGATGGGCTCTCCCACCGTGCCGAGGAGCCGCAGGCTGCTCAAGTCGTGGCGCTCGACGTACTCGGTGCCCCACCGCATAAAGGTTCGAATCGCGGTGGGCGCGGTGTACAGAATGGTCACGCCGTATTTCTCGACGATCCGCCAGAAGCGGTCACGGTCGGGGTAGTCGGGCGTCCCCTCGTACATGACTGCCGACGCGCCATTGGCCAGCGGGCCGTACACGATATAGCTGTGGCCCGTCACCCAGCCGATGTCCGCCGTGCACCAGTACACGTCTTCGTCCTTCAGGTCGAACACCCACTTGGTCGTCTGCATCGTGCCGGTGAGATAGCCGGCGCTCGTGTGGAGGACGCCCTTGGGCTTGCCCGTCGTGCCGGACGTGTACAGGATGAAGAGCGGATGCTCGGCGTCGACGCGCTCGGGCTCCACGACGGCGCCCTCGTGCTGGGCCGTCAGCTCATTCCACCAGATGTCGCGAGGCGCTTCCATGTTCACCTCGCGCACGGATTCGCCCACGCGCCGAACCACGACGACGTGCTGAACAGACGGCGCGTCCGTGAGCGCCTCGTCGACGTTGTCCTTGAGCGGCACGAGTCCGCCGCGCCGGTAGCCCGCGTCGGACGTGATGACGATCTTTGCCTCGCAGTCGTTGATCCGGTCGCGGAGCGACTCGGGGCTGAAGCCGCCGAACACGACCGAGTGGGTGGCTCCGATGCGCGCACAGGCCAGCATCGCAATCGGAAGCTCCGGGATCATCGGCATGTAGAGGGCGACGCGGTCGCCCTTCTGGACGCCCAAGGAGCGGAGCGCGGCGGCGGCCTGGTTCACTTCCCGATACAGATCGCGATAGGTGAGGACGCGCTCGTCGCCGTTTTCGCCTTCCCAGATGATCGCGGCCTTGTTGCGACGCCAGGTCGCCAGATGGCGGTCCACGCAGTTGTAGCAGACGTTCAGCTCCCCCCCGACGAACCACTTCGCCCATGGAGCGTTCCACTCAAGCGTGCGATCCCAGGGCTTGTACCAGTGCAGCTCGCGCGCCGCCTCAGCCCAGAACTCCTCGAGATGGTCGGATGCCCGCTGGTAGATGGCTGTGTCGCGAACGTGGGCCTGGTCGCGGAACTCGGGGGTGGGTGCGAACTGTCGCTCCTCCTTGAGGAGCGTGTCGAAACTGTCGGTGGTTGGCTGCACAGTCATCCTCCAGAGGTGCATGAGGATTTTGGAGCGCCAGGATTACGCTATCACGGTTCCAGTGGCCGAACAAGGTGACGCGCAAGCAAACCGATCGCCCTGAGCCCCTCGAACGGCCCGCCCGGTGCCCGTCGAAAGGCCTAGACGCACTATGCCCCGGCGGATGGAGGTCCGGTTACCCCCAGGCATCCGTCGATAGGACGATCGTGACCGGCCCGTGGTTGTGGATCTCGACGTCCATCATTGCGCCGAATCGACCCGTCGCCACGGTGAAGCCCCGCTCGCGGAGGAGCGCGACGAAGCGCTCGAATAGCGCGGCCGCGACTTCGGGCCGTGCCGCCTGTGTGAAGCTGGGACGCCGCCCGCGCGAAAGGTCCGCGTGGAGCGTAATCTGGCTGATCACGAGGAATTCGGCGCCCACGTCGGCCGCGGAGCGAGCCATGCGGCCATCCTCGTCGGGAAACGCCCGGAGGCCGACAATCCGGTCGACCAATTGCACGGCCGTCCGCTCGTCGTCGTCATGGCCGATGCCCAGCAGGACGCACCAGCCGAGGCCGATCTCCCCGATGATCTCGCCGTCCACGCGGACGCGGGCGTGCGTCACTCTCTGGCAGACGGCCCGCATCGCGTCAGGAACCGGACGTGGCGCCGTGGGTCAATCGGTCTTGGATGCGCTGGTTGCCGCTGGAGGGGCCGAGCCCGAGCTGCTCGGCGCCGTGGTGGCGCTGCTGGAGGAAGGTTCGGCGGCTTTCTGCCCGTCGGAGCCCGATGCTTCCGGGGCGGAGTCGGTCTTGGACTCCGCCTGTGTCGTGGCGCTGCCGTTGCGGTAGTCGGTGGAGTAGAAGCCGCTGCCCCGGAAGATCACGCCGACCGGCTGCAGCACGCGGCGAAGGGCGCCGCCACAGCTTTCGCAGACGCTCAGCGGCTCGTCGCTGAACCGCTGTCGTTTCTCGATCTCCCCGCCACACTGGTCACACCGGTAGACGTACGTGGGCACAAGGTCCTCCAGGATGCGTGCGGAGTACGCACGTACAGGGCTTGCCATGCGTGCGGACGATGAATTATAGCGGGCGACCTCGGCCGTTAGTGCGTGGTGTACTGAGCCGGGATCCAGCCCTGGTTCCCGGCCGGGTCCTCGACGTGCTTCCACTCGATGCCGTTGGCGGTCGTATCGGGCCCAAGGACAGTCAGCGCGGTGCCGTCGCGCCAGGCGCGAATCCGATCGTTCATGTCCGGGGTGCGGCGGACGTAGGCCCCGACGCCGCCCGTGTTGGCTACGTGGATCTCCGTGCCAGCGATCGTGGTCTCTCCGGAGGATGTCGAAGCCTGCACGTCCAGCGCGGGCTCGGCCGCGGATGCCGAAGCGGACGTCGCTGACGGGGTCGTCCGAGCTGGTGCGGCGGTCGGCTTGGCGAGCGTCGTCACCAGAGACGCCGCGGCGACGGTGGTCACCAGCGCGACGAGGGCGAAGGGTACCCAGTAGGACGGCGCGCGCCGCCGCCAGAGCGGCAACCGGCGCACCCGCGCGCGACGCGGTGATGCCAACGGCCGCTCTGGCTGGAGCGGCGCGATCGTCCCCGCATGCTCGGCCGCGCCGACGTCGATCTTGCGCCCGCATTCGATGCAGGCAACATCCCCACGCAGCCCTCTACGCATATGCCGCGTGATGCGTCGGTCGTACGGACAGTAGAGCAGGAGCGTGTCGCGCGACGCACCGGACCCCACCGCTCGCTCCGCGCTCAATCCTCTGCCTCCGCGCCCGGTGGACAGTCCCATGGCCTCAGCCTACGTGACCTTCCCCGCCTCGCAGCGCCTCGTCAATCCGCCGCGCGAGGCGAATATCGCGCTCGGTCAGGCCGCCCTCATCGTGGCTGCTGAGGTAAAAGCACACCGTGCGATATCGAATGTCGATGTCGGGGTGATGGTCCAGCTCTTCCGCGATGTCGGCCACGCGATTCACGAACCGAATGCCAGCGAGGAAGTCGGGGAATCGAATCGCGCGGCGCAAGGCATCTCCCGCGCGCTCCCAATCGGGCAACGACCTGAGCGCGGATTCGATTCCGTCCTCGGTGAGAAGCGCCATGGTCCGCTCCCCCCTTAGCTTAGCATGTTGACGCCGTTTCCTCCGTCAGCCTATGCTTTCGGGCGCCATGCTGTCAGCGGATCTTGCCTTTCTGGCCTTCATTCGGGACCGACCCGGTGTTCTTCACGACCTGACGGGCGTCATATTGTCCCATGAAGCAAATATCGCGTCCATCGAGATCACCGAGCGCCAGGATCAGTCCGCTACGGTGTATTTCGAGCTGGAAGGTGTACGCGACGCGGAACGCTTGATTCGCGACGTCACATCGCTCGCGAACGTCACGAACGTCGCGCGCGTCGAGCCCTTCGTGCGCGTCTATGGGAAGCGAATCATCGTGATCGGCGGCGGCGCGCAGGTGGGTCAGGTCGCGGTCGGCGCCATCAGCGAGGCGGACCGGCACAACATTCGCGGCGAGCGCATCTCCATCGATACGATCCCGCTCGTGGGCGAAGAGGCCCTCGCGGCCGCCGTGCGCGCCGTTGCCCGCCTCCCGCGTGCGCGCGTGCTCGTCCTCGCCGGCTCCTTGATGGGCGGGGCGATCACCGAGGCGGTGCGGGAGATCTCGCAAAAAGGCATCATCGTGATCTCGCTCAATATGGCCGGGAGCGTACCCGCCGCTGCCGATCTGGTGGTGACAGATCCGGTTCAGGCTGGCGTCATGGCGGTGATGGCCATCGCGGACACAGCCAAGTTCGACATCGCACTCCAACGCGGCCGGCGATACTAACGAGCGTGCGTGATCGGTCGGCGTTAGGGGGCCGAGATGCGGCCGCTGAGCGCGAGGACAAGCACGACGGCGCCGATCACCACGCGATACACCACGAAGGGCATCAGGCTGCGTCGGCGCAGGTAGCTCAGCAATCCACGGATACACAGGTAGCCGGTGACGGCGGCGGCGAGGATTCCGACCGCGAGCGGTAGGAGGTCAGACGCGGGAACGCCATGCCGTGCCAGGTCGAAGAATTGCTTGCCGATGGCGCCCAGGATGATGGGCGTGCTGAGCAGGAACGAAAACCGGGCCGCCGCGGCGCGGCTCATGCCCACGCCCATGCCGACGGCAATTGTGGCGCCGCTCCGCGACACGCCGGGGATGAGGGCACAGGCCTGGCCGATGCCGATGGCGAGCGCCGGCGCCGCGCCGAGCCCGTATTCGTCGTGTGCCCGAGCGCCCAGGCGATCCACGACGGCGAGGACCAGGGCGACGCCGATCATCGTGACCCCGATCACCACTGGCGACCGCAGCGCCGTCTCGATCTGGCGCTCGAAGAGGCCACCAGCGACGGCGCCCGGCACGGTGGCAAGAACGATGAGCCACGCGAGGCGGGCCTCCCCCGTCGCGGCGCGCGGGTTTCTGATGGAGCGCCACGCGGCGAAACACAGGCGGACCCACTCGCGCCAGAAGACGGCGAGGAGCGCGACGATCGTGCCGAGATGGAGGGCGACGTCGAACGACAGCTCGTTCAGGAGCGCCGCGCGCCAGCCGAAGATCGTCGGAACCAGGATGAGGTGGGCCGTGCTGCTCACGGGCAGGAACTCAGTGAGACCTTGGACGACGCCCAAGACGGCGGCCTGCCAGACCACCTCTCCCGTCACGGTCGACGCCGCGGGCCTGGGCGACCCCGGGCGTCGGACGGCGGACGCCCGCCGGCCGTACCAGGCGGCGATCGCCTTTCCAGGCCGTGCGCTGCGAGCCACGCCTGGCTGGCAGCGTGCATCACCGCGAGGTCGGGGCGGGCGAGAATCATCCGATGCATCAGGATCTCGATCTCGGCCGGTTCGCGCGATTCGATCTCACGAACCTGCGCCGCCCCGCCGAATCGCTCGGCGCTCTCTTTGAGAAACGACTTGAGGGCGCCCGGATCGCGGCGACGCAGGACGGACCCAAGCGCCGCCGTGTAGGCGTTGTCCACCGAGCTGCGCTCTGTCACTGGACGGACTCCTCGTCAGATGCCTCGGCCACGGGCCGGCGTTCGCGGGTTTCGGACGCGCTCGTCTGAGGCGACGTTGGCAGGGACTTGAGTGAGTCGCGCACGGCCGCGATCTGGAGGACCCCGCTCCGCGCGGCGTTCGCCAGCCGGGCCCATGCGCCCCAATCGGATGCGCCGCGCCGGGCGCTCGCTTCCTTTCGGGCGACGTTGTGAAGCTCGATGATAGCACGGTTGGTGACGGCCCCGAGATCGAACGCCGCGCGCTCCGGGGGCTGCTGGGCGAGACGGCGGATCGCGCGCTCGATCGCGTCCACCGATGTGTCGTCGCTGGACTGCATTGGTGCCTCCGTGTCAATATGTGACCAGCGGTCGTCGTGGACCGGTTGCGGGCAATTGAGCACAGGCCATCGCCAGTGGTTGCATCCAGGCTGGGCCTTCGCGGCTGCCCGTGCGGTCTCTGTGATCCGGTATCCAACCTTTGTGACGGAACCGTGACGTTACTCTTCGTAGTATGCGCGGTGGCGAGGCCTAGAGACCTTGACTCGGAGTCAACAAATGATTGACGGAATCACGATTCTGATCCTGTTCGCTCTCTTTGCGAGCGCCATCTTCGTCGAGACGCGTACCCGCAACGCCCGCTGAGTCTCCGACGGGATCCGCCTTCGCAATATTCGAGACGGCGGCAGCGGCGGCATCGAGACTCGGCCACCGGTCGGGTGCGCCGATGGCTGAGACGCGGGCGCCGCGCGGCGCCCAGACCGCCGGATCTGTGGCGCCAAAGATCGCCACCGTCGGCACCCCCAGCGCCGCGGCAACGTGGCTCACCCCCGAATCGTTTCCCACGAATACGCCCGCCGTTGCGAGCGTGGCGGCGAGGTCGTCGATGTCGTTCGGGATCACCACACGGATTTCCGAACGCAACGACGGCGCCAGCGACTCCAGCATTGCATTGACCGCTTCGCCATCGGCCGGGCCCTGGATGGCGCGGACACACCAGCCTGCGCCGATGAGCCGGCCGGCGAGGCCGGCGAACCGCTCGGCCGGCCAATTCTTGCGCGGCGCCCCGCTGCCGGGGTGGAGGGCCGCGACGCGGCTGCCGTGTCCTAGCCAGTGATCGCCGGGGGGCGGCGGTGGCGCGTCGCCGTCGCCGACGATGGGCCCGAGCCCAACGAGGAGCTGGTCGGACGCGTGGCCGGCACGGGCGGGCACGGGCGGCGCCGCGACGATGACGTGGGCGCCGGTCTGGGCGCGAAAGGCGTTCGCGATCCGCGTGCCATCGCCGAGCCAGGCTACCACGACGCTGGCCCGGGCCCACCGCGCACTGACCCGCGGCTCCGATTCGTAGAGGCGCATCACGTCCGGGCCCTCGAACGACGTGACGGTGTCTACCACACCCCAGTGCGCGAGGAGCTGCCCGGCATCGTGATTCCCTACCAGCTCGATTTCCCGACCCGGGAAGCGACGACGAAGCGCTTCAAGAGCTGGGAGGGTCAGCATCGTGTCGCCCAGGGCGCCGGGACGGATCACGACGACGTTGGAGGTTGCTGTGGTAGGTTCCATCGCGACTCACCGTCGCTGATCGTACGGTACGACATGCGGCTGCTACAACGGAGTGAGGGAGAGCGATGAGCGCGAGCGAGACCAGCGCGGCGCGGATGGCATTGATCGTGAAGAGCGACACGTACGAGGACCTCTTGCTCGCCATCAGCTTCGCGGGGATCGCGGCCAGCGCTGGGATGTCCGTCGCCATGTTCTTCACCAATCGGGCGGCGCGTCGGCTGAAGGTGGACGGCTTCGCGGATCTGGAAGAGACCGACGCGGTGGGCCGCGCCTTCATCGAGGGCGCGAAGGCGATGGGGTTCGACGATCTTCGGCGCCTGCTGGCTGACGTGAAGCAGACCGGGCGCGTGCGCGTGTTCCTCTGCTCGCGCGGCGCCCGCATCTGGGACATCGACGCGGAGACGATGGCGCCCGAGGTCGACAGCATCCTGGGGACCGCGTCGTTTCTGCTGCAAGAGGTCCGGGGCGCCTCAACCGTCATGACGATCTAGCGTCCTGGGTGACCACCCGCCCCTACGAGGAATCCACGACCTTTCCACCGCGACTTTCGTTGACCGCGCGGTAACGGTGTGCAACCGGCTACGTTCCCCCCCGCCGCGATACTGAGCGCAGCTCTCCTGCGAAGGCACGGAGGGCGGCCTCGGGGCATGTCATTCGGCCTCGCCTGGGAAGGAGACGAAATGCCGCTGCTCGTTCGTTTCGCGTTGCTGTGCGCCGTGCCCTTGGGCCTTTGCGCGGGCACGGCGCGGCTTGCCCGAGCCCAGACGCCGGGTGTGGGCGGGGTCGCCACGCCGGCGGCCCCCGCTATCCGTCCGCAACCCGTTCCCAGCGGGATGCAGCCGACAGCGACTGCCATCGTTGGGGGGCCGGGATTGGCCGCGCCGACGCTGCCGTCCCTGCCGACGTTCACGAGTCCAGGCGGGGGACTGAGCGTAGGGACGCCGACCCCCGTTTTTCACCAGCCGTTGTCGCAGCCGGCCACGGCCCCGGCCGTTGCGACGGCAGCCGGCGCCCAGCCAGAGCGGGGCGGCACACTTTCCACCGGCCAGTCGGCCGGCCCCACGCTCGTGGCGCCGGCCAGCACGCCTGTGCAACAGGCGATTCCAGTGGCTCCGCCGCCGGGCCAGTCGCAGGTCGGAGCGCCGACGGGGGCCGGAGAGGTGACGACGCCGGTTCAGCCCGCACTCAACCCGCCCGGCGGACCGGGGACCTCCGGCACGTCGCCCGGTGCCGCCGGCGGCCTGAGCGCGGCGACGCCCGCGCAGATCGCCCCCTTCCCGGGCGGGCCGGGCGCGACGCCGGGCGTGGGCGGAGGATCCGCGCCGGCTGGGGTGCCCGGCGCAGGCGCCGCCGCACAGACGCCGCTCGGCGGAGGTGGCCAGACGAGCGTTGGCGAAGCGGCCAACGCGGCGCAGGCGCGCCAGATCCCGTCTGGCGGCGGGCTGGATCCGGTCTCGCTTGGCATTGGACTCGCGGCGCTCCTGGTTCTCGGCCTGAGTTTGCGCGCGATCGGGCGGCAGCTTGCGCGGAAATAGCGCGAGGCTGCGTGCCGGCGCGCACCGCTGGGTGGCGTGGGCGGCGCTCCTGCTGGGCGACTTCATGATCGCCTTCTCGATCACGGGCATCGTGGCGTTGGCCGGTTTAAGTCTTCGGTCGGCGATGATCGAGCGCGGGGGACAGGGCGCGCCCGTGGCGGCGCTGCCGGGGGCCGCTGCCCGCGGTGGGTCGGCGTCGCTGGACGGACTGCCGGCGGTCGCCATTCTGCCGGGAAATCCGCCCGAGGAGGGGGCCGGCGGCGTCCAAGAGCGGGACGGCGCGACGGAGAACGCTTCCGCATCAACGACGTCGGCAGACGCGGATTTTGCGCAGGGCGCCATCACCCGACTCGTCATCCCGTCCATCGGTCTCGATTCCAACGTCGTGCCCGCGAAATACTCGAGCCGCGATGGCGGGACTTGGGACATTCCGGCGTTCAAAGTGGGCCACGCCCAGTTCACCCCGGGCGCGGGCGACCCGGGGAACGCCGTGTTGTTCGGGCACGTGACGAGTCTAGCGGTGGGGCACGTGTTTCGCGACCTCGATCGCGTGAAGGTCGGCGACGTTGTCGATGTGTACGGGCCGACCGCCGAATTCCGCTATCGCGTGGTGTGGGTGCGGGCGGTATCGCGCGACGACGTGTCCGTATTGGCGCCGACGACGATGCCGTCGGCGACGCTCATCACGTGCACCGGAAACTGGCTGCCGCTGGAGCGCGACTACGATCAGCGGCTGGTGGTGCGCGCCGAGATCCAGAAGGGCTCCTCCCGGGCCGCGGCGTGACGTTGGCGGCGAGATCGACCCGCTCCGCGCGTGACATCGGGCGATCCAGAGCGGCTTTTGTACGGATCGCTGCCTGAGGCTGGCGGCGCGATCGGCTCGGTCGGCGCGGGACAACGGGGTCGCGGCGTCGTCATGAGGCGCGCGCCTCGAGGCTCTGGCCGCGCCTGACGGCGTCGTTCGCCTCCCGGTAGTGGGCCATGCAGAGGGGACGGCCGTGCTTTCGCCGGCCGTAGGCGGCCAGGCGAGCCGGCGACCACCGCGTGCCGTCCTTGAAGCGGGTCTCGGACAGCTCCTCACCACAATCGGCGCAGACGATCGGTTCGCCCTCAGCGTGGTCGTCGGGCGCATGGGTCGGCGCGGTGGCGTCGTGCTCCGCGCTCTCTCCGGGGGTCTCCTTTTTCGAGAGGTACAGGCCCACGCCGAGCAAGCTCGCGCATTTCTTGAGGGCATCCGTCGTTGCGCCTTTGAGATCGAAGCCGACGTCAAGGGGGGCGTTGCTCGATCGCGACCGCTTGATCTTCTGCGAGCCGAACTGCTGGCGCACGACGATGGCGCCATCGATCGTGGCAGAGATCTCCGCCAGGATCCAGGCCTCGTCCGCCTCGTGGTGGATTCCGTGCTCCAGGACGCGGAAGGACCAGCCGCCGACGCCGAGGGCGTCGTTCAGGCGGGTGATGACCTGCTCGCCCGTGATGTACTCCAGCTCGATGCCGCCGCGGCTGTCGCGGAAAGTGGTCTCGAAGGGCGCGGCGAGGGCGCGGTAGGTGTCGAATCGCTCCTCGCGGTGGGAGAGTTCGGATGCGTCGGGCTTGGCGGTCATGTTGGCTCCGATCCCCGTGGCGCCGGCCGTCGGTCCGACGCGACGGAACATATGTTCTATTCCAGTATAGTTGATGGGGGACGATGTTGCGCGCGCCGTTGCTCACGGCGAGATTGGCTGGCGGCGCGGCTTTTGGTGGTGGCGGCGGCTCTTCGGTACACTAAATGAGCCAGCGCAGGCGCGTCGGGCCTTGGCTGACGGTCGCACTGCGCTCAGGTACGCGGGAGTAACTCAGTTGGTAGAGTTCCTGCCTTCCAAGCAGGCTGTCGCGGGTTCGAGTCCCGTCTCCCGCTCCACTCGACAAGTAGCGGTCGTTAGAAAGGCATCAACAGCTATCTAATGACCGCTACTTGCGGCAGTTCTTCCGAGCCGCTCCGGAATAATTCGATCCGCCGACAACCTGCCTTCGTCGCTTTTTTCTTTGTCTGCCGGCCAATGACGACTCCGTTTGGGGGTGGCCATAATGGCCAAAAGTCGGTTGGCCTGGCGAGACATGTCCGTCGACGACGAGGCCCTGCTCGAGCACGAGGTTGGGGCTCGATCCAACAACACCAAGGGTCCCATCCCGGAGTTCCTGGCCAAAAAGCGCGCGGAGCAGGAGCCGAGGACGGCCCAGTGACACGAAGAATCGATCATGCAGCTCTGGACCTTCTTCCACGAGCGCGGCCTGACGACCGTGGAGGACTTCACCGAGCATAACGTCAACCTGTTCCGGGTCCATCTCCGTAAGCGTGAGCTGAGCGAGAACACGATTGCGAACCGCCTCCGATCCGTGAAGGCCTTCGCCCGCTGGATGGGCCAGGCGGGCTGGACTGAGGGTAATCGCCTTGAAGGACTCCGCGTCCCCCAATCCGCCAAGCCCCACTTCGAGCTCATTCCACCCGAGGTCCTGCAGCAGCTCTTTTCTCTCTACCCGCCCGACACGTTCCTCGGCTCCCGGAACCTGGCGATCCTGACGGTGCTCGCGGAGACCGGCATCCGACGTGAAGAAGCCGCGAATCTGCAGGCGAAGAACGTGGAGCTCGATCGGCAGAACATCCGCGTCTTCTCCGACAAGACCGAGGAGTGGCGCTACATCCCGCTCACGGAACAGGCGACCGCCGTCATCCGGAACTACCTCAAGTGGCGCGACCTCTACTTCAACAAGCCGGCCCGGCTGGGCAGCGCCCGTCGGACCAAGCAGCCTCGCCGCATCGAGGCCGAGACGCTCTTCCTCACCTACGATGGACGCGCTCTCACACCACCGAGCCTGGCGGAAATCCTCATCCGGGCGAGACGCGAGATCGGCTTCCGAGTCCATCCGCATCTCTTCCGCCACATGTTTGCCACCAAGAAGGCGATCGACGGCGAGAGCCCGTCCGTGCTCAAGCGGTGGATGGGCCACCGCAGCTACGCGATGACCGACTACTACATCGGGGTGGCGGAGGGGATGCTGGGTCAGATCCGCCCCAAGGCGTCAGTGCTCGCGGGCGTCAAGATCCTGCCCTCGAGCGGCTCGCGGCGTGGGCGGCTATCTCACCCCAGACCTGCTGATCTGCGATGACTTCGGGCTCCACCGTCTTTCTGCCCAGCAGAGCGGCGATCTCTACGAGCTCATAATCGAACGCCACAAACGGAGCAGCTTCGTCTTCACCAGCAACCGCGGGGTCGACGAATGGCTCGGCTTGTTCGACGACCCGATCCTCGGCAACTCAGCCCTCGATCGGCTCGCTCACGGCGCCTACCAGATCGTCATGGACGGCCCGAGCTACCGAGCCAACAAGGCTCCGACTGTTCCCGACGACGACGGCCCAGACGCTACACTTCGGTCCAGGCGGGCTTGAAAGTGGCTCAAAGCTTAATGGCGACGGGGTGGCTCAAAGGTAGTGGCGATTGACACGGTGCTGCTCGCGGATGTTGTTGAGGAATGATTCGCGAACTGTCGGCGGCAAGTTGGCGGCAAGATTGGTCCAATACTGTTCGATGGGGTCCACCCGCGGCGGGGCTCCACTGGTCATCTCGGGCTTGCTGCCATTTGCTTGCTCACCGGCTGTCTCTCTCAATCACGTTCCTTGCTCATCGAGTGCTCCCGCCACTATGCGCTCCAAGGCCAGGAGATCCCGCATCCCCGAGGTGAGCAGACCTTCCGAGCGCGCCACGACGAGGGCATCTGGACGAATACCCCGCGGAGCAACGATCCACCGGTGGCCGAACGAAAGGCCTCGCTCCGCGCCAACCACCCGTGCGCTTTCGATGAAGCGGCGCACCATTCGCTCGGTGATCGCCCCCTGGCGGTGCTTCGCCTCAACGGCCCAGCAGTCCTCAGGACTGTCCCCCCGCGTCACAATGTCCAGTTCGTAGCTGTCAGGCCGCTCCGCATGCCGTGCTTGCGGATCATCAACGCGGACGGAGCCCGCCCCCTGAACAACCGGCAGCCTGATCGCCTCTGATGCGCCGAAGAGTCGCCCCTCGACGGTCTGGCCCCGGAACTGGCGAACCAGGTTCTCTACTCGCTTCTCGAACAGGGCGCCCATCTCCTCGCGGTCGTGCGCGTGTTGCGCTTCGTACCACGCCAGGCGCCTCTTTAACGCCTGCGGATTTCCAAGGCTGGCGGCTGGATTGCGACGCTCCGGCTCAACCGCCAGCCAAAATGCGAAGACCGGATCGAGGAAGGAGAGAAGGCCTGCGTTCTCTTGCAGGTAGTCGGTATCAATGAGGTGGCTGATCGCCGTGTAGATGCGGGACCGTTCGTGGGCGGCGTGAAGCCGGCGAGCAATCGTCGATCGCGCCACCGGGGCATCATGGTTGGCAATCGCCCGCAGCGCTGCATCCACTGTATTTCGCATGGCGTCGCCCAGGTCCAGTAACGCCGTCTCCAGCAAGTACCGGCAGTGCTGCCCGATGTCATCCGTCCGCCCAACCACCTCGTGGAGGAACGCCAGATCCACCGTGTCAGGCGTCACCCGACCGTCGGCGGCGCGCGCCATTTGCCCGGCGCGGTTGGCCAGGGCCCGGATGTAGAAGGGCCATCCACCGGTGAGTCGGTGGAGGCGCACGACAGCATCCGGCTCGTAGGGGAGGTTGTCCTCGTCCCAGATCCGGGTTGCCAGCTCTAAGGTGGCATCGGGCGCAAAGGGTCCGAGCTCCAGATGCTCGAAGCGCTGATACAAGGGGCCTTCGCGGTCGGTGAGCAGGGCGCGGAGAGCGCTCACGCGCGAGCCGGCCACGACGAAGGCGACCTTCCCCGGTCGATCCACTGCCGCCCGGATGGTCCCCAGCAGATTCTCGGTGTCCGGGAAACGTCGTAAGCGCGTAATCTCTTGCAGCTCGTCGAGGACCAGCAGGATCGGGAGGTCGAGGGAGGCCGAGACCACACCGGGTAGTCGCATTACCTCGGTGAAGAGCGCGCCGCTCGACCGACCCGCTTGAATGGCAGCGATAAGTGAGCTCAGCGCGTGCAGGACCTCGGGGGCTAGGTCTTTAGCGGCTGCGAGCAAGTCCGCATCAGCCTGGCCCGAAACGCGACCCGTACCGGTCGCTGCACAAGCGGCGGCCAACGTTTCCGCAGCCACAGCCCTGTTGGCGATCATCAAAAGTGCAGAGAGCTGATCGCGAATAGTGCAGAGCCCCGGGCAGGTCAGCGAATGATAGCAGCGCCTCCTTCCTCCGGCGGCGGGTCCTGGTAGGCCCGCATCCGGTAGCTCCGGCCGCGAATGTT
>DASRDP010000146.1 GCA_035652535.1 Chloroflexota bacterium | reverse complement strand
CGTCGAGGCGCTCCGCGCGGTGCGGAGGGCCGGCGCGACGGGCGACCTCGTCCTGGCGCACAGTGGCGACCCGCTGAATCTCGTGGGCATTCTCACGCCGGGCGCCCGGGTTTCGCCCTTCTCACACCAGATCATCGCCTACCGCGACGGCATACCGGTCGACGTGGGTCCGGTGGGGGCTGTCCGGAGCCGGCTGCAGCTGCCGCGGGCCACGGCGCGCTAGCCCGCAGTCCGCCGCCCGCTCGCGATCAGAGAATCCCGAATGGAGACGCTCGTACGATGAAATTCGGTCTCGCCCTCGACTTTGCCACCCCGGTCCGGACGCTGGACCAGCAGATCGACCGCTATGTGGAGCTGCTGCGCGTCGCCGAGCGGCATGGTTTCGACTCGGTCACGGCGGGCGAGGGGTACGCGACGCGGCCCGAGTGGGGGCACGTGTCGTCGCCGCTCCTGGTTCTGGCCGCCCTGGCCCCGCGCACGAGCCTCCGCCTTGGGACGAGCGTGACGTTGCTTCCGACGTGGAACCCGCTGAAGCTCGCGTACGACGCGGCCGCGCTGGACCAGATCAGCGGCGGTCGGCTCATTCTCGGGATAGGACTCGGCGGGCCGGCGGTCCAACGGCGCTTCGGGACAGACCCGGCGCGGGTCGGCGAATTCGTCGACGATGCGTTGGCGATGATGCGCGCGCTGTGGCGCGGCGAGAAGGGGTTTCACGGCTCCTTGCTCTCCACGGACCAAAGCATTGGCATGCTGCCCATTCGCGAGGGCGGACCGACTGTTTGGGTCGGCGGCTCGCTGCGCCGATCAGCCCGACGCGCGGCGCACTTCGGCGACGGATGGTGCGCCTCGACGAACTACGGCTTCGACGTGATCGCGCGCCAGAGCGCGCGGTATCGCGAGGAGCTGGCGAGGGAGGGAAAGCCAGCCGCGAATGGGACGGTCGCGATCAACCGACTCGCGGTCGTCGCCGATTCCGACTCCGCGGCGCGCGCCGCGGCGCGCATCTACGCCGGGCGGGTGCTCCAGCGATACGCGCGCAACGGCGCGCTGGGGAGCGATCCCGAGGTGGTCTCGGGCGAGCCGGGCCAGCTCTTCGAACGGTTCGACCTTGACTGGTGCCTCGTGGGCACACCCGACGTCGTCATCGAGCGAATCCAACGCTACGTGGACGCGGGTGTGACCCAGATCCAGATGCGTGTCAGCCCGGACGATCTCCCGCTCGACGTCGCCGCACGGTCCGTAGAGCTGATCGGTGAGGCGGTGCTTCCGAAGTTCCAGTAAGATCGAGGTCAAAGCAAGATTCGCGCAGCGCGCGGCGCTGGGGGCAGGGGGAGACGGCAATGGGCATGGTGAATGCGCGATGGAAGGCGAGCGGGCTGCGCCCGTGGAACCTTGGGCGCTCGGTGGGAGCGCTGTTGGCGCTGCGCCTCCTCCCGATCCTCGCGCTCGCACAGCCGGTCTACGCGCAGTCGCAGCAGGTCTGTCAGCCGACCATTACCCTCGACGCACCCGCCGAAAATGCGACGCTGCGCGATCCGGCGGTCGCCACGGGCTGGGCGGCCGACCTGGCCGACTCTTCCGGCTCGGGGATCGACGCCGTCCACATCTACCTGGACGGCGAGGCGGGAGGGACCGGCGTGGGGCTGGGCGAGGCGACGACCGGGCTCCCCAGGCCAGACGTTGCCGCCGCGTACGGGCAAGCGCGCGAGCGCTCCGGTTGGAGCTTCCCCATTGACCTGCGCACCGCATCGCTCGGGGGCCACGCGCTCTACGTGTACGCGCACACGCGCTGCGGCTGGTCGTGGGCGCGTCGCGGCGTCAACGTCGCGCCCGAGACCGGATGGGCGCTGATGAACCCGCCCGAAGCGCGAAACTCGCACGCCGCCGTCTGGGATCCGGCTGATGGGCAGATGCTGGTCGTCGGCGGGCGAGGCGGTGGCGCGCTGGCCGACCTGTGGACCTATCGCCCCGCGAACGACACGTGGACGCCGCTCGACGGTCCAAACGCCGGCCTCATCGGCCACACGGCGGTGTGGGATCCCATCGACAGCCAGATGATCGTCTATGGCGGGCTGCGGGGGAAGGAAGAGGACCAAGGATCGAGTCTGTGGAGCTACAAGCCGACGACTCGGACCTGGTCGCAGCTCCATCCGACCGGTGATCGTCCTCGGCCCCGCGCCTACCACTCCGCGGTGTGGGATTCCAGCAGCGGGCGAATGCTGATCTTTGGCGGCATCGGCGGGCGGTTCGAGGCGTTCAACGACGTGTGGAGCTACGATCCGCGCGCGGATGCCTGGGCCGATCTCTCCCCGCAAGGCTTCGTGCCCGAGGAGCGCTTCTTCCAGAGCGCGGTGTGGGACCAGGACGATGAGCTGATGCTGGTATTCGCGGGAGCGAATCCAGTCGACGGCCTCATGAACGATCTCTGGGGTTTTTCGCCGGCGCTCGATGCCTGGGTTCCCATCGACCCGACGGGGCCGTCGCCGACCCCCCGGCTCTCGCAGAGCGCCGTCTGGGATCCGATTCGATCGCAGATGCTCGTCTTCGCCGGCGGGTGCGGCGGCTGCTACCTGGACGATCTCTGGAGCTACTCGCCGGCGGACAACACCTGGTCGCTCATTCCGATGGGCGCAGTTGCGCCCGCGCGCCGGGGAGGTCACAGCGCCGTGTGGGACGCGGCGGATGGCGAGATGCTCGTCTTCGGCGGGAGCGCATTGAACGATCTCTGGGCCTACCGGCCGGCTACGGCGACCTGGAACCAGCGCGTATCGCGGGTCGTCCCCGCGCCGGCCATGGCCGAGCAGGCGAGTGTCTGGGACTCCGCGCGCGGTCGGATGCTGCTCTTCGGCGGCAAGGACGGCAGGGGTGACCTCACCCCCTTCAATGGAATATGGAGCTACACGCCAGCGACAAACGTCTGGGAGTACATTACGGTCTCGGGACCGGCGCCAACCCCGCGCAGCGGACACACCGTGGCGTGGGACGACGTGAAGGGTCGCGCGCTCCTCTTCGGAGGGGCTGGTCGCGACGGAAAGCCGCTGGCAGATCTCTGGATCTACGACACCGCGCACAATGCGTGGAGCGAGCTATCGCCGACCGGCCAAGCGCCGAGTGCCCGAGCCGCGCACGCGGCGGTGTGGGACGCGGCGGACGGGCGGATGTTCGTGTTCGGGGGGATGACGGACAACACGAGCTACCTGGACGATCTTTGGAGCTATGATCCGTCCGCGAACGCGTGGGGCCGCGTTGACGAGGGCGCGCCATCGCCCGATGCCCGTGCGCGCCACGCCGCCGTCTGGGACCCGGCCGGTCGTCGAATGCTGGTGTTCGGCGGTTACCGCGGGCTGAGTGGCTATTCGAACGAGCTGTGGAGCTTCAGCCCATCCAGCGAGAGCTGGACACGGATCGACGGAACAGGTGGGCAGCCGCCTGCCCGCGCCAGACACGGCGCGGTGTGGGACAGCAAGCAAGGGCAGATGCTGATCTTCGGCGGCTACGTCGGGGGCGTCGACTATCTCGACGATCTCTGGAGCTTCCAGCCCAGCACGGGGCTATGGACGCGCTTGTCGGCCGACTCTGGGCCTGGCCCGCGCGGCGATGGAACCGCGCTGTGGGACACCGCGAGCGGAAGTCTGCTCGTGTTCGGCGGACACGGTGGCGACGTATCTAGCGATCTGTGGAGCTATCGGCCGTCCGCACCCCGGGCCGCTCCAGCCGCGACCGAGGGCGATCGCGCTCCCGCGTAATCGGGCCCGACGCTCCGAGGGCGCTGGGTTCTTTCAGCGGGATCGCAGGCGATCGGCGGAGCGTGCGATGGGCGCGACGCCGATCTGCTGGAGCGCGCTGGCCGGCGCTCGGCAGTCAGTGGCGCCCGTGTCGACGGGAAAGAGCGCCTCGTAGGTTTCGGGCGAACCGGCGAACCCCGCGAGGGTGACCGTGACGTGCACTGCGCCCATCGGTTCTCCACGGAAACATTGGCTCATGGTACGACCGCGATTTGGCTTCTAGAGTCCGGCGAGCACCGCGCGGTCACGGAGCAGCCACGTCTGGTTCGTCGGCAGCGAGTCCGGGGAAACCACGCGGCGGTCGTTGGCAGCCGTCAGCCACGCGACTCCGAGCGGCTCATCGACCGCCAGGACGTTGACCCGATAGAGCAGGGGCTTGGGTGGCATCGGATCGATGCCGATCACGACGTCGAGGGCCCACCCGCCCTCCGTCGCGGCCGCTGGACCCTGGACCCAGAGGTTTTCCGTCCTGGGGTCCTCGACAACGGCCCAGACGCGATCCGGGGGCTCCCGGCGCTCCGTCCCAGCGATCCGCACTCGGCTTCCGCTGACGGACACCGCGACGGCCTCGACATTCGTCGGAACTGGGCTGGCGGACGAAACGCCGGCCACGAGGGCTTCGGAGCGTCCATGGGGGAGCGAGAGCGCTGCTGTGCCGATGAGCGCGGTCACGAAGACGAGCGTCGCGCGCGCAGGCTGCAGCGGGCGCGCACTCCAGACGGCGCGCACCAGTCGAGCGGCGTACAGCGACAAATAGCCGAGCGTCATGAGCGCGATCACGAAGGCCCACACGGCGTTGTCCATCCCACACTCCTCAGAACGAACGTACGTTCCAATCATCTGTTCTGATCGGTCACGACGGGCTCACGCGCTCGGCAATATCGCTCACAAGGCCGTCTCAGCGAATCGCGGACGATGGAAGGGCGCGGGGGGCGGGCGCCGGCGGCCCGCCTTTCCGCGCTCGCGGGCACCGTGCTATCATCCGCCGAGGCCATCCCCAGCCCGGCCGCGCCGATCGCCCGTTCAACCGGACCAGTGCCAACCCCGGCCTGGGCTCGGGCGAGAGCGATTGGCTCATCGAGGTTGATTCGAGGAAGGTGATCGCACGATGGCGACTCCGGTCAATGCGCCAATGGTCGGCAAGATCCTGACCATCGTTGGGTCGGTCGGCGATCACGTCGACGAGGACGAGACCATCCTGGTGATGGAAGCGATGAAGATGGAGATCGAAGTCGTGGCACCAGCGGCCGGCGTGATCGCGGAGATACGGGTCGCGCCCGGCGACGCCGTGGATCCGGATACCGTCGTTGCGACGATCGATGAGGCCTGACAGTCGGTGAAGGTGTTCGACCCGGTCACGCTCGGGCTCGTCCTGGCCGTACTCGGCATGGGGGGCACGCTGCTCACACTGTTCGTGCTGAGCCTGATCGTCGACCTCCTGAAGCGGCTGTTTCCGCTGAGGCGAGAGCTGGATTCCGGCGCGTCGACGGGCCCCCGAGCGCCGGCGCCCAGCTAGATGGAGCGCGCGCTCCAGGCCGGCCTCAGCGGTCTCGTCGCCGGTTTTTCCGCCCTCACAATCTCCGAAGTGATTATGATGGCGATCGGCTGTCTCCTCCTCTATCTCGCGATCGCGCGAGGACTCGAGCCGCTGCTGCTCTTGCCCATCGGGTTCGGAGCGCTGCTCGTCAATATTCCCGGCGCCAATCTCATGGAGCCTGGGGGCGTCCTTCGCGTCGTCTACGATGCGGGCGTGCTCACGGAGCTGTTCCCGATCCTCATTTTCATCGGTATCGGCGCGATGACCGACTTCGGGCCCTTGCTCGACAATCCCCGCATCCTCCTCCTGGGGGCGGCGGGGCAGTTCGGGATCTTTCTGACGCTCCTGATCGCACTGCTGCTGGGGTTTCCACCGCTGCAAGCGGTCTCCATCGGCGTCATCGGCGCGATGGACGGACCAACGGCCATCTACGTCGCCAGCAAGTACGCGCCCGAGCTTTTGGGCGCGGTCTCCGTCGCGGCGTACTCGTACATGTCACTGGTACCCCTCATCCAGCCGCCCATCATGCGCGCGCTCACGACGGCGAAGGAGAAGGCCGTGGTAATGCCCGCGGTGCGCAGCAGCGCGTCCAAGACGACCAAGATCCTGTTCCCAGTGGTCGTGTTCATCGTCGGGAGCATCGTCGCGCCCCAGGGCACGCCGCTGCTCGGCACCGTCATGCTGGGTAACCTCATGCGCGAGTCCGGCGTGGTCCAGCGGCTCACGGGCATGGCCGAGAACGAGCTGACGAATATCGTGACTCTCCTCCTGGGGCTCGCCATCGGCGCGACGATGGCGGCGGATAAGTTTTTGACTCCGACGACGCTGCTGGTCCTTGCGCTGGGATTTCTCGCAATCTGTCTCGACACGGCATCGGGTGTGCTGTTCGGAAAGCTCATGTGCGCCATCACGCGCGGACGCGTGAACCCGCTCATCGGCGCGGCGGGCATCTCGGCCTTTCCCATGGCCGCGCGGGTCGTGCAGGTGGAAGGACAGCGCTACAATCGCCGGAACTATCTGCTGATGCATGCCATGGGCGCCAACACCGGCGGCCAGATCGGAAGCATCATGGCGGCGGCGATCATGTTGTCCGTCATCGCGGGCCTCGGAATCGGCTGAGCGCTCTTGCGCGACTCCACGGCGCGTGCGACCGCCCAACACGTCTCACCCCGGAGGTGACCTATGTGGGAAGAGATCGAGGCCCGACTTCGGTCGATGGAAGCGCGCGCGCTCCAAGGAGACGCGCGAATGGTGGAGCGCCAGCACAGCGAGGGGAAGCTCACCGCTCGCGAGCGCATCGAGGCCCTCTTCGATCCAGGAACGTTCGTCGAGGAGTTCATGCTCGCGGAGACGCAGGTCACGGACTTCGGGATGGCCGAGCGGCGGCAGCCCACCGACGGTGTGGTTGTCGGGACCGGCCGGATCGACGGCCGCCTCGTGTACGTCTTCGCCCAGGATCGGACCGTGCTCCAGGGCGCGGTGGGGCAGGCCCACGCGGAGAAGATCGCCTACGCGATCGACACGGCGCGCAAGATCGGCGTGCCGGTCGTGGGGCTCTACGACTCGGTCGGCGCGCGCATTCAGGAGGGGCTCGACGTAACCAAAGCCATTGGCCGAATCTTCCATGCCAACAGTCTCGCGAGCGGGGCGATCCCCCAGATCAGCGCCATCCTCGGTCCCTGCATCGGTGTCGCCGCCTATTCGCCGGCGCTCACCGATTTCACCTTCATGGCCCGGGGGGCCGGTCAGATGTTCATCACCGGTCCGGCCGTCATCAAACAGGTGACCGGTGAGGAGGTGACCTTCGAGGACCTCGGCGGAGCCAAGGTGCACTCCGAGGTCTCCGGATGCGCGGACGTGGTGACGGCGACCGACGTCGACTGTCTGGCCAGCATTCGACGGCTCTTGAGCTTCTTACCCGCGAGCTGGCGGGTGAAGCCGCCCGTTCGCGAGCGCCGAGACGACCCGGATCGCCGCGTGGACGAGCTCTTGGACCTCGTGCCCGAGGACTCGCGCAAGGCGTACAACATGGTGGCGGTGATCCGGCGTCTGGTGGACGAAGAGGACTTTTTCGAGATCAAGCCCCGATTCGCCCGCAACATGGTCGTCGGCTTCGGGAGGCTGGGCGGACAACCCGTCGGGTTCGTCGGCAACCAGCCAAACTGGATGGCCGGCGCGATCGACGTTGACGCGTCGGACAAGGCGGCCCGCTTCATCCGCTTCTGCGACGCGTTCGGCATACCGATCATCTCCTTCGTCGACGTTCCCGGGTATCTACCCGGTCGCGACCAGGAGCACGGCGGCATCATCCGCCACGGCGCAAAGCTGCTGTACGCGTACGCGGAGGCGACGGTGCCGAAGCTGACGGTCATCACCCGCAAGGACTACGGCGGCGCTTACTGCGTCATGTCGCCGAAGCAGATGGGCGCCGACCTGAACCTGGCGTGGCCGACCGCGGAGATCGCGGTGATGGGCCCGGATGCCGCGGTCAACATCATCTACAAGCGGGACCTCGCCTCGGCCGCCGACCCTGTCGCGAAGCGCGCGCAGCTGGTCGCCGACTACACGACGCGTTTCGCAAACCCTTACGTGGCTGCGGAACGGGGCTACATCGACGACGTGATCGAGCCGCGCGAGACGCGACGCGAGCTTTTGCGAGGCCTCGAGCTGTGCCTGCGCAAGACGGTCGAGCGGCCGCCGCGCAAGCACGGCAACATCCCGCTCTAGCGGCTCCTCCTCAGGAGGTCGATCGCTTCGCGAGGGGCGTCGTCGTCCCCGAGTGGCGCAGCCTTTCGGCCTTGCGGCAGAAGTCGTCCACCGTGACGATCAGCTCTGCGTGTGACCAGGTCAGGGGTGACACCGAGAGCGGCGCGCCGGTGTTCGGATCGAGCTGCTCAGAGAGCAGCCCGCCCGGGAGCTGGTGGGCGACCACCCAGTTGATGATGTCGCGCGCGGGCCGCAGGTCGGCTTCGGTCTTGGCCGTCGCGATGTGCCACTGCGCGAGCCACAGGGTGCAGATGAACCACGGATTCCCGGGCACGCGGTTGATGTCGGTCTCGACACGGAAGTAATAGTCGTCGCGGTACCGGCCGATGCCGCCGGCCGCTCCGTGGTTGGAGAGCTGGTCCGTGATCGCCTGCATCGTGTCGGCGATGCGCGCCTCGTCCGGCGCGTACATGCCGAACCGCCACAGCCCGCAGATCGCGCTGTCGATGACCATGTCGACGGTGAGCGTCGAGTCCTCCTCGACGGCGATCCGGCGGGAGAACCGGCCCAGCTCGGGGCTGTACAGGTGCGTGTCCGCGGCCTCGCGCAGCCGCTCCGCCGCATCGCGGTAGCGAGCGATCGCGGGCCCATCCCCGAAGAGCTCCGCGAAGTTCCGAGCCGCGTCGAGGCCGGCCCACACCGCGCCGACCGTGAACGCGTGGACGCCCCAGCGCTCCTCCCACAGGTCCCACGAGGGCTTGATCAGGCCGTTGCGATCGTCGACGTAGCCGACCATCCAGTCGGCGGCCGGCACGACCAGCGTGGAGTACAGGCCGACGATGAAGTCGAGGTTTCTGTGGATGCGGTAGTGCTGCCACAGAGCCCACAGCACGAGGCCTGTCTCGTCCTCCTGGATGGGCAGCGTGCGCACGCCGTGGCCGTCGACCCACGGCAGCCACGAGCTCCCGGGCAGGCCGTACGGCGTGTACTTG
>DASRDP010000145.1 GCA_035652535.1 Chloroflexota bacterium | reverse complement strand
CCAACCACAGCCGTTGCGACGCGTCTACATCCCGAAAAGCAGCGACCCCTCCAAACTTCGTCCGCTGGGTATCCCCACCTTGACCGACCGGGCCATGCAGGCGCTGTACCTGCTCGGGCTCGATCCGATCGAGGAGACGCTGGCCGATGCCAACTCCTACGGCTTTCGCCAGCAGCGCTGTTGTGCCGACGCGCTGGATCAATGTCACAAGATCTTGCGCAAGAACCACAGCGCCACCTGGGTCCTGGAGGGCGATATCAAAAGCTGCTTCGATCGAATCAGCCACGACTGGTTGCTGGCCCACACCCCGATGGACCGGGTCATCCTCCGGCAGTGGCTGCACGCTGGGTTTATGGAAAAAGACGTCTTCGTCGCCACGACGGCGGGCACCCCGCAAGGGGGCCTCTGCTCGCCGGCGCTGGCGAATCGGGCTCTGGATGGCCTGGAGGCGTTGTTGCGGGAACGCTTCGGCGCCACGCGGCGCCAGCACCAGCGCCACAAGGTCCATCCGGTCCGCTATGCGGATGACTTCATCATCACGGGCACATCGAAGGAACTTCTCCGTGACGAAGTACAACCTCTCGTGGCACACTTCTTGTCCGAGCGGGGCCTCGCGCTCTCCCACGAGAAAACCAGCATCACGCAGATCGACGACGGCTTCGACTTCCTCGGGCAGAACCTCCGGCGCTATGGCACGAAGCTGCTGTTGCGGCCTTCGCGCAAGAACGTGCGGGCGTTCCTGAGCAAGATCGACACCGTGATCCAGCAAGACGGTGGCCACCTCAGTGCCGGCGAGCTGATCCGGCGCCTCAACCCGCTGTTGCGCGGCTGGGCGCTGTATCACCGGCACGCGTCGAGTTCGCGCACGTTCGCACGGCTCGACGACGTGATCTTCAAGAAGCTGTGGCGTTGGGCACGCCGGCGCCACCGGCACAAGTCGGGCGGTTGGGTGAAGCGGCAATACTTCACCGGCCGCGGCGACGAGCGCTGGTGGTTCCGTGGCACGGTCGCTGACGAGGAGGGCCGAACTCGCAAGGTCTTCCTGGTGCGGCTACGCGACACGGTAATCCGCCGACACGTGAAAATCCAGGGAGACGCGAACCCGTACGATCCGGCCTGGGAGCTGTACTTCGAGGAGCGCCTGGCGCACCGGATGGCCAGCGCCTTGACGGGTCGTGCGACGGCTCGCTATCTTTGGTGGCAGCAGGACGGCAAGTGCCTGGCGTGTGGTCAACCGCTGACGCTGGAGGATGATTGGCACATCCACCATCTCATCTGGCGTTGTCACGGCGGCGACAACTCGCTGAGCAACCGCGTCCTGTTGCATCCCAACTGCCATCGGCAAGTTCACAGTGATGGGTTGGTGGTGGAGAAGGCTGCGTCCCGCGAGGGGCGTTCGTAAAGGCTTGAGCCGGATGCGGGGAAACTCGCATGTCCGGTTCTGAGGGGAGAGAGCGGCGGCAACGCCGCTCTCTTACCCGACCGGAGGAGATGACCTGATGGGGGAACGGGAGCCGGGGCACCCTGACGAGCTGGTGGCGGCCCTCCGCAACTGGTTGCGCGAGGCCAATGCTTCCATCGCGTCTCTGCCCGAAGGGATGGATGCGGCCGAGTGGGCTGTGCGACGGTTCATCGACTCCTGGAAGACTCTGGCCCGCAACGCCCTTGAGGGAGTCGAGGAGAATCTGTACCGGGCGATGGCGCTTTGTGACTCGGGGGCACCCCTCGCTGAGATCCAGAGCGAGATCGACCTGGCGCGCCAGACATTGCAAGTGGACTTGCGGGACGACTTGGGGCTTTACGACTGGAACAAGGAGTAGCGCCGGATGAGAAGATCGGCCCACGCGCTGGCGATTGTGGCACCGTGCGGGCGCTGTACGATTACGGGTGGCGACGCCCTGTGGAGGTAACCCATGACCGTGACCGTCCGGCAACTGCTCGACTCCTTCGACGCGCTGTCCGAGGCCGACAAGCACCAAGCGGCCGTCGAGATCCTCCGCCGGTTCGGCGGGGCCGCGGAAGGCGACCTGCCCGAGTCAGCGTTGGTCGAGGCGGCGGACGAGTTGTTCCGCGCCCTGGATGCGGAAGAGGCCGGCCATGCCCCGCCCTGACCGCGGCTCGGTCTGGATCGTCGATCTGGGCTTGGCCGGGAAAGTGAGGCCGTGCCTGGCCGCCCGGCGCCGGAACGAGGTGGACTACTGGGCTGCCCGCGACCGGCTCCTGGAGCAGTACCGCGGCCAGTGGATCGGCTTTGCCGAGGGCCAGGTCATTGCCTCGGGAACGAGTCCGGTGACGGTGTTGCACGTGGCCGAAGCATCGAGCCGGCATCCGTTCGTGATCTGCGTGGGCCACGAAAACGAGCCCTGCCGCACTCGGCGTGTGTGAGGCAACCCATGCCGGAATATCTCGCCACGGGCCGGAACGCCGAGGGAAAGAAGGTCACCGAGCGCGTCGAAGCGGACTCGGCCGATGACGCCATCGCCCAGCTCCGCGAGCGGGGTTTCGACGAGATCGTCCTGCACACCGACGACGTCGGGGCGCTCTACAGCCGCCAGGCTGACGTCGCCAAGACCTTCTCGCCGCGCGAGTTCCTCTGGTTCCGCGCGCTGCCCCGGAGCGTCGTCACGTTCCTGCCGGTCTGCCTGCTGCTCTACAAACGGAACTGGTTCACGCTCCTGCTCGCCCTGGCCGTGCTGCTGTACCGGAGGGCCGTGCCGGCCCCCTGGGGCGTGGTCGATACGCTGCTGGCGGCGTACCTGGTGTTACCGCTGGCCTGGGCGCTGGTGGCCCAGCTGCTGCCGAGCGCGGCGGCGCGATACGAGCAGCTCGTCGAGGCCGCTGCCTGGGGCCGCTGGGAAGAGGTGCTGGCCCGCGCCGATGACGTCGGCCCGGGCATCCCGCCGGAGGAACTCGCCTTCCGCAGGGCGGGGGCCCTGGCCGGGCTGGGCCGCCTCGACGAGGCGGTACACCTGGTGCAGCGGTTCGGCGACGGCGCCGCGATCCCCGCGTGGCTGTA
>DASRDP010000144.1 GCA_035652535.1 Chloroflexota bacterium | reverse complement strand
CGTCCGCGGCAAGCTGGATGGAGCCAGATAGGAGGTTGGCCAGTGTCGCGTTCGCGTCGCTCACGAAGGTGATGTGGACCCGATCGATCTTCGGTCGACCCAACACGTGGCCCTCGAACGCGGACCCATCGATCAAAACGCCCGGCTCCCATCGATCGAGCCGATACGGGCCGGCGCCCACGAACTCGCTCGTCCAGTACGGCAGGTTCCCGAAGCTGTCCCAGTCCGCTGCCTGATACGCCGGCTCCAGAATGTGGCGGGGAAGCGCCGGGAACTCGGAAGTGTCACCGGTCGTCTGGAGCACGCCCGCGTAGGGATAGAGCCGCCGCCAGTGGATGCGCAGCGTCGCTTCGTCGGGCGCCGTGACCGAATCGATGGCGCTGAACGGCAGCGAGCCCGACGTGGCCAGGTCCGGCGTCGAATAGACCTGCCACGCAAAGACGAAATCCCCGGCGGTAAGCGGTGATCCGTCGTGCCAGGTGAGGTTCGGCTTCAGGTGGTAGGACGTCTCCATCTGGCCTTCTGGCAGGACGCGCCAGCTATCCGTGTCGAGCTGGGGCAATGCATCGGCGAGATACGGCTTCGCCGCGTTGTGGTCATCTACGATGTCCAATCCAGCGTTGAACAGACGGACGGTAGTCTTCACCTTCACAAACGTGCTGCGGAGGGGCCGCGCCGCGATGCTGGCCGGCTCCACTCGGACGGAGATCGCGAGCGACCGCCCCTGCTGCGGCACAGGAGCGTTTTGGCCGGTCGAAGCGGGCCGGCTTGGTCCGGCGCACGCCAGCAGCGCAGCCGTCAGAACGACTGCGGAGGCCACCACGCGCACGCGATCCGTCAGCAAGGCAGACTTCTCCATGGCCCGATCATCTTAGCTCACCTGAGCATCGCCTCGCCCCGCCCGCGCGAGCGCGGCGGCCGGTTGCGTCGGCGCGCTGCGGCCGACTATGCTGTGTTCATCGCGGTCTGCACGGACACCGATGCAGCGCGCCGCCAACACGCGGCGTGTGATCGCCAAGGATCGCCAATGGACGCACTGGCTCAAGCTGGGCCGGCCACGCCCTTCTGGAGCATGCGACTCGTCCCCTGCAACCTTTGCGGGTCCACCAGCTTTCGAGAGATCTACCCGTCCCGCCTGGAGAGCCTCGCAGGCCGCGACGTTCAGGAGATCTACGCCTGCACCAGCTCGGCGTACGGCGAGTGCGGGCCCATCGTCCGCTGTACCAATTGTGGATTTGTGTACCAAAATCCGCAGCCGGATCCCGAGTGCATCCGGGCGGCATATGAGGACGTCGTCGACGTACGCTACGCGGAAGAGCGGGAAGGACGCGTTCACACCTTTCGGCGGGCCCTGGGTGAGATCGAGGAGTTCGCGCGGCCGGGCCGGCTCCTCGACGTCGGAAGCCATCTGGGCGTGTTCGTCGAGGTGGCGCGCGACCTGGGATGGGATGCGCGGGGAATTGAGCTGTCGCACTGGGCGGTGGGCGTGGCCCAAAAACGCGGCCTGCCGGTGACCCGCGGCTCCATCGCCGATCTGCGAGACGCGGAGCACAGTTACGACGCTGTCACCATGTGGGACGTCGTGGAGCACCTGCCAGATCCGACCGGCGACGTCCGACACATCCACCGGCTCTTGCGCCCGGGCGGTCTCCTCGCGATCTCAACCATGGACGTCGATGCGCCGGTGGCCCGAGTTCTCGGGCGTCGATGGCCATGGTACATGCAGATGCACCTGTCATATTTTTCGCGGCGCACGCTGGCCCGCATGGTCACCGCCGCGGGGTTTCAGGTCGTCGACGTCCGGCGGCACTGCCGAATCGTGCGGCTCGGATACCTCGCGGAGCAGCTCGAGCAGCGGATTGGTCCCGTGCTGGGCCGGGTCGCGCGCGCGGTCGGCGCCTCCCAGTTGGGGAGGCGACTCGTCCCCATCGACCTCGGCGACATCGTGACCCTGTTCGCGGTCTCGGTCCCCGATTCCAATCACGCAGAGAAAGCTCCCTAATCGCGGTGCGTCGAGGCGCGGGTTGACGGCCCCCGAACCTCCGCACCGCGCCGGCCCATCCTCCCACCCTCGCATCCTGTTAGCGCTTGCCGCGTGCGCGATGGAAGCGATCCTCTTGGCCCTCTGGGCGCCCCTCTCAATCGGAAACGTCACCGACGAAGCTGCAGGAATCGAAACGATGTTCGCGCAGCGATACCCGGCGACGCGCGCAGTTGGGGCCGCGGCGAAGTCGACCATCGACCTCGTGTTCCCGGGCGCCCTCTGGACCTGGGAGCACCTGGTCGCGTTCATCTTCCAGTCGATCCTCGCTGCGTACGTCGTCTATGCCGTCGCCGCCTGGCATCTGGCGCACGGCGAGCACGAAGGCGATCGAGGCCACCGCACGTTGGGCGGCGGATCCCGCCCCGGCATCCGGTGGATCCTGGTTCCGCTCGTGTTCTTCCAGATCACGATGATCTTCGTGCCCGGAACCATGACGACGGACATCTACAATTACGCCATCTACGGCGAGATGCCGGTCCTCTACGGCGCCAGCCCGTTTGTTCATACGCCCCACGAGTTTCCCCAGAGCCCGCTGTACTATCTGATCCCGCTCTATTGGCACGATGCCCCATCGGTGTACGGGCCGCTGTGGATCGACATCTCGACCGGCGTTGCCGCGCTCTTCCAGACGCTGCCGCTCGCCGACGAGCTGCTCGCCTATCGCGCCGTCGCAAACGTCGCTCACACGGCCAACGCGCTCCTCGTATGGTCGATCGCGCGCCGCGTCGCTCCGGGCCGCGAGACCTCGGCAATTCTCGCGTACGCATGGAACCCCCTCCTACTCGTGGAGTTCTGCCTCAATGGACACAACGACGTCCTGATGCTGACCTTCGTCCTGGTGGGCATCCTCCTGACCGTTTCGGGGCGCCCGCTCGCCGGCGCGGTCGGGTTGGGTCTTTCCGTCGCCACCAAGTACACGTCAGTCCTGATCGCCCCGCTTCTCCTAGTCTGGAGTGCCAGCCGCGCCAAAGATGGAGAATCTGCCGAGTTTCATCGGGACCGCCATCCGGTCATCCGCGCGTCCGCTGTGCTCGATGGCCGTCGGCTGCTCCACCTGCCACGGCTCGCGCTTCGCGCCGCCGCAATCGCGCTCGTCGTCGCGCTGCTGTATCTCCCCTGGTTCCAGGGCGCGGAAACGTTTGGGCCGGTCCTGTACTGGATGACCGGCCCACGAATAAACAACTTCTGGCCCGACGGGCTTCTGACGAGCGTGACCACGAGCCTCACAAACGCGTCGGGGATGAGCTGGAACGACGTCTACGACCCACTATTCCGCGCTTTCAAGATCGTGGCGAAGGTGGCGCTCGTGGTGTGGATCGCCGGAGAGGCCCTCCGGCTCCGGTCGATGGGCGACGTGCTCGCCGGATCCGCGCGCGTGCTCCTGGTATTTCTCCTGGTGGTCAACACGTGGATGATGCCCTGGTACTACACCTGGCCGCTCGCGGTCGCAGCCGCGCTCGGGTGGCAGTCGCGCCTCGTGCGCGTGTGCGCTGGCTTCACGCTGACCGCCGCCATCGCCATGTACCAGCACCAGTTCAGCCACCAGGTCGTGGACGAGCGGCTCGGACTGTTCCTCGTGCTCCCCGTCGTCATGGCGCTCGCGCCTGACGTCCTTCGCCGGGCGCGTTCGGCGTGGCGTGCTCATGGGTATGCCGAAGCGGCACGGGTGGCGCGGTAAGGCGGAAATCCGGGCGTGGCGTGGGCCGCGCGCTCGACCGCTATGGGGTCGGGCTGGGCGACGGAGTCGCCGTGCAGGCGGGCAGCGCGGTCGGTGTGCCCGTTGCCAGCGGCGTCGGCGACGCGGCGAGCGGTGTTGGCGTCCCCGTTGGCGGAACCGGAGTCGGCGTGTCCGTGGGGCCGGGCAGAACGACGGCCAGGATGCACGCGAGCGCGGCAGTCTGGGTGGGCGTCGGCGTCACTGCGGACGCGACCGTGGGCGAAGCAGTCGGCGTCGAGGTGCCGGTTGCGACCGTGACACCGGTCGCCGCGGGCGTCGAGCCTGCGACCGCGAACGGACTGATGGCGAGGCTGTGCGAACCGCCTGCAGCAATGACTGACACCCCCGTCAGCCCGCTTACCTGCACCTGAGTCGTGCTATTCGACGTCGTGCCGTTCCCCAGCTGCCCATCCGCATTGCTGCCCCAAGCTGCGACGCTACCGTCGCTCTTGAGGGCGAGGCTGTGGCCGATACCGCCGCTGACGGCCATGGCGCCGCTGAGGCCAATCACCTGAACCGGGGCCACCCGGTTCAGCTGGGTTCCGTCTCCGAGCTGGCCCTGGTCATTGTCTCCCCACGTCAGGACGGCGCCGTTGTTGTTCACCGCCAGGCTGTGGAACTGGCCCGCGCCGATGGCGACGGCCCCGCTGATCCCGACCGTGACCGGTGATGTTCGTTGGGTGGTCGTACCGTCCCCGAGCTGACCGAAAGAGTTGGCGCCCCACGCACGGATCGACCCGTCGCCCATGAGTGCGAGGCTGTGGCTGCCGAGATGCGTCGCGATCGCCCGAACACCGGTCAGTCCCGGTACCTGCACCGCGGTGGGACTGTTGGCCGTCGTGCCGTTCCCCAGCTCACCATCAGCATTGAACCCCCAGGCCCACACAGTTCCATCGCCTTTGAGGGCGAGGCTGTGGTCCTCTCCAGCCGCGATGGCGATCACACCCGTCAACCCAGTCACCGGTACGGGGAGGCTACGTGAGATCGTTGTTCCATCCCCGAGCTGACCGAAGAAGTTCGCGCCCCACGCCCAAACAGTTCCGTCGCTCTTGAGCGCCAGGCTGTGATCCAACCCGGCAGCGACGGCGGTCACCCCCGTGAGGTTGCTCACCGGCACCGGCGACGAGCTGTTCGTAAACGTTCCATTACCCAGCGCGCCGTTTCCGTTGTCACCCCACGCCCACACCGATCCATCGCCGCGAACCGCCAGACTGAAATTATTCCCGCCGGCGAGGCCCACCACGTTCGTGAGGCCGGTCACGGTGGCCGGAGTCGAGCTGTTCGTCGTCGTCGCATTCCCCAGCTGGCCACTACCGTTGAGGCCCCAGGCGCGCACGTTTCCGGCGACTGACGTGGGCGTTCTCGTCGCGGTCGGCGTCGCACCCACCTGGGCCGTCTGGGTCACGGTGACGGTCGGCGTGCCCGTCTGGAGCACGGTCGCCGTGGGATTGACGCTGACCTGGACCGTCGGCGTCGCCGTGCTGGGCGGTGGGCTGGCCTGCAGCAGCCACGCCACCGCGTTTTGGAAGAGCTTCTTCTTTTCGATGATCCCGGCCGCGCTGGACCCGCTGTACGCTTGTGCATTCTGCGTGACCGACCGAACTCCTGTTGACCGCGCTCGCGCACGCGGCGAGCTCGCGCCGGTCGCTGAGGGATCGAACACAAGGACCACTGGGTCCTCGCCTGACACGGCAAGCAGTGTCTCACCAGTGAGCGTTTGAGTCGTTTGGTCGAGATCGAGCGCATAGTCAAAGCTACCCACGGCGCCAAAGGGCCCATTCGTGACCGGGTGAACCGTGTCGACGATCGTGACAGTTCCGTTCCCGCCGAGGTTCGAGTCGGTGCTGTTCAGGTGGATGAGACTCGTCCACTGTGCGCCTGCCGTGGGTGACACGCGCGATGTCGAGAAGGCCAGGTCGTCCCCGATGAAGTACAACGGAATCCCGCGATCGGAAGCCGACTGGAACACGCCAACGAGGCCATCCGTCAGTCCCGACGCGGTAACTGGACAGGACGGTTGCGGGAATGGGTCCCGACAACCTAGGTCATCCCAGATGAGCAGCTCCGCCCCCTGAACGTCGGCGAACGAGAGCGTCGCGGGATCGTAAACGCGACTAGGAATGCCCACCTCGTTCAGATACGACACGAGCCGGTCGATCTCGGGATCCGCGAAGTTCCGTACGATGGCCACCTGGGCGCTGGGCACCGTCGTCGTCGCCGTTGGTGTGCTCGTTCCCAGGGTGCCCCCGGCCACCGACAGCAGCTGCCCAACCCACATCAGACAGTCGTCATTGCTCCCGATCGTCGCGCGAGCCGTCGTGTCCCCCACCGCGATCAGGCTCGACACGTCATAGCTGTCCGTGTCCCACAGCGCCCCGTCGCTCCCGTCCATCGTGTTGTCCAGGTTGAAGCTCCCCAGGCTTCCACTGAAGCTCACCTGCTCCGCAAACGGCTGCCCATCCCCCACCACAAACGTCGTCTTCGCATTCACCGGCGCCACGGCGTTGAAGCCTGTCAGGTCCAGCGTGAAGCTGGTCCCATCCCCCTTCGTCACCCGATTCCCATCGTAGATCAGAATCGTCCGCACCACGTCGCTCGGGTCCTCGTAGATCACGACCAGCGACGCCCCGTCCGCCAGAATCGACCCGCCACTCGCCACGTTCGCCAGCGTGTACGCCCCGTTGCCCCGAACCAGACTCGTCACATCCGCCCGATACGCAAAGCTATTGCTCCGCCCCCAGCACGTGTCCGGCCCGGCCCCTATGTTCTGGCCAGTGATGGGCGTCCCCTGAAACGTCAGGTTCTTCAGCGACGGGCTCTCCCCATCGTCCAACAGCCCCCAGTACAGCAGCGCTTGTCGCACGGTCGCGCTGGTTGGCACGCCGCTGATGCTGATGGTCCCGCCAGTCTGCCCCCGCAGCCCCACCCCGGCCGCAACGTAGTTCCCACGCACCGTCACCACATTCGAAAACGCGATCGTCGGCGTCCCCGTCCGCGGCGCCGGCACCGTCGGACTTCCACCCACCGTCGCCGTCACCGACCCGACCGGCAGCGCGCCGTGCACCCGCGGGGGCAGAATCGTCGTCGGGCTCGGCGCCACGCTGGGGACAATACTCGGCACCACCACCGGCCCAGGCACCCCTCCACCGGGCGCCAGCCCGCCGGGCACTCGCCCCACCGGGACCGGCCCCTGCCCCGGAAACCGCCCCACCGGCACGATCGGCACCGGCGTCACCTGCACCACCACCGTCGGCACCCCGGTCGGCTCCGCCGTCGCCACCCGCGGCGCGGTCGCGCTCGCCTCCGCCACCACCGTCGTCGCACTCGCCCCGGTTGTCGCCGTGGGGCTCCCCCCAACAGTCGCCGTCGCCCGCTCCGTCGCCGTCGCCTCAGCTTCTGTGGCCGTCGGCTCGACTGCCTCCGTGACGGTCGCGCTCGGCTCGATCCGCGGCGGCGTCGCCGTCGCCGTCACACCACCCACCGTCGGACTCGCACCCGGCCCCGCCGTCACCGTCGCGCTCGCCACCACCGTCGCGCTCGCCTCACCTGTCGCCGTCGCCCGCGCGGTTGGGCTCGCCCCCCGCGTGGCGCTGGGCTGCACCTGCGCTACCTGCGTCCCTACGCTGATACCGCGCGTCGCCAGCGCCACCGCCGTCTGCTCGACCCGCGCGGCGTTCCCCCGCTGGCTCGCGATGAACAGCATTCGGCTCGCCGCCGGCGCCCCGCCGACCAGCGTCCCGGGCCGCCGAAAGTTCACAATCTCCCCGCTCCGGTACTCGAATCCGGTCCCCAGATGCTGGCCCCGACTCAGCGTCCCGCTCAGCTCCTCCGCTTCGAGCGCGCGCGCCAAACCTCCAACCACCCGCTCGGCCACCGGCTCGCCGTTCACCAGCGCGCTCACCCGCAGGGTGTAGCTCCCCCCGTCCCCTACTGCGCTCAGCACAACCTCATAGCCATCCACCGGGTCCGGAATCGTCAGCGTCTGACCACCAGCTCCCACCGCGTAGATCGCCCCGGGAATCTGCGATCCGTACGCGTCCACGTCGGGCTGGAACCCCTCACTTCGACCAACGCTGTCCGTCAGAAACGGACGCACCGGCCCCTCCACCGCAATCTGCACCGCCCGCACGGCCGGCGGAATCGGCTCCGGCGCGCTCGGCGGCCCACCCGGCGGAACCCGCGTCCGGTTCCCGGCCGTGACCTCTACCGTCACCCCACCAGCCTCAACGGTCACCGTCCCCTCGTACACCTCGATCGTCGTGCCCCCATCGGCCCCAACAATCACCTTGTATTCCGTCCCTCGCACGTACGCCACCGCCGTCGCCGTGTTCGTCTCAAATCGGCTGTTCACATCGGCCAGCCGCTCGACCCGATTCCACGTCTGACCCGCCTCCTGGTGGATCGCAATGCTCTCCCCACCCCCAGGCAGCTTGTCCAGCTTCTGCACAACCAGCGCCGTGTTCGGCTCCATCTCCGTCGTCGACCCATCAAAGTACGTCACCACCGCGTACCCGTCGGCTCCCGTCTCCGCCCGATCCCCAACCCGCACCGCAACGTCCGCCTTCGGCGCCACCCGAACCCGCTCGCCCGCGCCACCTCGCTGCAGCTCCACCAGCCCTCGCAGCGCCGTCAGCATCGATTCGTTCACCAGCGCGTACGCCGTCGCCCCACCACCACTCAGCCGCCCGTACACCACGTACCCCGCCACCAGCACCACCACCACCGGCACAAGCAGCAGCAGCCGACCCCGCTTCCCCATCTCTCCCAGCTCTCCTGGACGCCACCCACGACGCGCTCGTTCCAAAGTGGGCCGATTGTAACAATTTCAAGACAAATGAGCGGAAAAAGGGCCAAGGAAGAGGTCAACTGGCTAAAAAAAACGCCGAAAAGCGATCTCGTGGGCGAAGTCGCGCTCAGGACCCATTCGTTGCCGAAACGCGAGCGTCCGCTCTCCGGCCCAACGACCCGGTCACAAGCACAGCGAGCTCTCGCCGGAGATGGTCGTGCTGGTTGTCGCGCTGTTGTCTCCCTCGTTCGTCTCCTGAATGATGTTGACGGGGTCGACCTTGGCGTTGGCAGTCAGCACGAAGGGAGTCGATACGCTGAAGCAGTTGAGCCGCGCCACAACGACGATCGTGCCGGTCGCTCCCGCAGGCAACGACCCCCCCGTGCAGAGCACAGAGGCGCCCGACGTCGGGCCGCACGAGAATCCGCTATCAGCCGCTACGCTCACGAACGACACGCCCGTTGACCACACATCTGTGAGGTTCACCGGGCTAGCGTCCGCGCTTCCCGTGTTCTCGACGGTGATGGTGTACGTGAGGTTCTCAAGGGTCGTTGCGGGATTCGGCGACTCCACCACGAGAATCGTGAGGTTCGGAAGGGTGGGCGTGGGCGTCGGCGTTATCGTCGGGGTCGACGTGAGCGTGGCCGTTGGCGTGACCGTCGGCGTCACCGTCGGGGTGACGGTCGGTGTAATGCTCGGGGTGAACGTCGACGTCGGCAGGAGCGACGGCGTCAGCGTGGGGCTGACGGTCGGTGTAATGCCCGGCGTAAACGTCGACGTCGGCAGGAGCGACGGCGTCAGCGTGGGGCTGACGGTTGCCGCGATGCCCGGCGTAGACGTCGACGTCGGCAGGAGCGACGGCGTCAGCGTCGGCGATGGTCCGGTCGGTGGGACGACCAGCGTCCCGGTTGGCGTGATCGTAGCTGGGGTGATGGTGAAGACGGGCTGAGATGTCGCGGTAATGGAAACTGTCGGCGGCGCAGTCAGGGACGTCGCCGTCGGGACGACCGTCGAAAACAGTGTCGGGGTCCCCGTGAGGGTGGCGGTTGCAATGAGCTGCAAAGTCTGAGTTGGCGTTGGTGTGCCGGCCCCCAGGGTGCCCCCGGCCACCGACAGCAGCTGCCCAACCCACATCAGACAGTCGTCATTGCTCCCGATCGTCGCGCGAGCCGTCGTGTCCCCCACCGCGATCAGGCTCGACACGTCATAGCTGTCCG
>DASRDP010000143.1 GCA_035652535.1 Chloroflexota bacterium | reverse complement strand
TGTGGTCGATTACGCCATCCGTGTCGCGCACGTAGGTGACGAGCCCCGGACCGAGTCCCGCCACGCCGATTCGCGCGCGCTCCATCCCGGCATCGAGAAGGGCATCGCCCATCGCCCTGCCCCAGCCAGCGATGGCCGGGCGCGTTTCGCTCACCCACGGGCTCCGCGGTAAGCCTTCCGACACAACGATTGGAGGCGCGCCGTCCGAATGGGCGGGCAACACCACCGCGGCGTCGAGGAGTTGGGTGAGATAGCGCGCGTCGAAGCGGTTCCCAATCGGCACGAGGATGCAGTCGAGGTTTGCGGCGCGGGCCTTTTCGCGCACCGCGGCCCAACGGCGGTCCCGCTCGGCAAGGGTGTAACCGCCCCACGGCGGCCCAGCTATCGACTCCGACATATCGCGCCTCCTGGCTTCCTCGTTCGGCCGACCGTCATCGTTCGCCCGACATTGGGCGCATCGGGACCGTCAGCTCTTGACATCCCACAGGTGAGCGTTCCACGTCTCGCGCGACTCGTCGTGCTTTGCTGTCACGTTGGCCAGCGAGTTGGCGATCAGCGCGGGCTCCGTGTCGAAGAACAGCCCCATCCAGATCTGCTCGTCCGTGATTCGATGGACGAGCTGCGCGATCGCGGCGTTGCGCTCGCGAACCGGAATGGTGGTCTCCACTCGGGCAAGGAGCGCATCGACGTCCGGGTTCACATACCGAGCGTTGTTGATCCCGGTGTACCCGCGCTCCGGTGTGCGAGCCTGTGATCCGTCAATGCGAATGAGCATGCGCTCATTCACAGGCTGTCGCTGGAGGGCGAAGGAAGGAAACTCGGCGCGATAGCGCAAATCCTGCCCCCGCTGGGGTGGCACCACGTCGATGTCGACGCCAACCCCGACTCGCTGCCAGAAATCCGCCACGGGGTAGGCCGACTTGGGCTGGACGTCGAGGACCGTGGTGACCTGGATTCCGACCGACAGCCGCTGGCCCGCCGCGTCGCGCAACATCCCGGCCGAATCCCTCGTCAGCCCGAGGCCTTCCAGCATCTGCGCCGCGCGCTGCGGGTCATACGGGTACTTCACGATGGATGGATCGATGTCCGTATAGCCGGCGTAGTGGGGACTGATCGGACTTGGGGCGACGACCGTTTGGCCGGCTTCGATGCTATCGACGAGCTGCTGCCGATCGATGGCCGAGATCAGCGCGCGACGGAACTGCGGGTCGGCGACGATGGGTGGCGTCGGGTTGAGGAACTGGGGATAGAGAAGCAGCCAGCTATCCAGCGCCTGAAAATCGGCGCGCCCGTCGCGCCACTGCTCCTGGACCTGCAGCGCCTGTTCGATGGATGGCCCGCGCCCGAGGGTGAGGGCGACCTGACCGGACAGGATGTTGGCGATCAGGGTATTGTCGTCGGTGATGAAGCGCACCTCGATCTCGTCGAGTTTCGGACGGCCCAGGGTATAGTCGTCATTTGCGTCTAGGGTGATGTAGCTGCCGCGCTCCCACTCCCGGACCTTGAAGGGGCCGGTCCCAACGAACTCCGCGTTCCAATAGGGGAGGTCGAGAAAGCTGGCCGGATCGTCGCGAAATGCCCGCTCCAGAAGGTGCCGGGGCATCGGGACGGCGAGATCGGAGAACACCGATGAAAAGAGCTGATCCGCTTCGATGTACGGTCGGCTCCAGCGGACCACCACCGTTCGAGCGTCGGGAACATCGAGGCCCTCAATCGCCTCATAAGTCCGATCCCGCAGGACGGCCAGATCCGGATCGCGAACAACGTCCAGGGTGAAGGTCAGGTCGTCGGCTGAAAAGGGCGCGCCGTCGTGCCACCGAACGTTGGGGCGCAGCTTCCAGGTGACTTCCATGCGGCCGTCCGGCTAAACCACCCAGAGCCCGTTTTCGGTTGACGGAACCTCGGTCACCAGCCGCGGCACCAGCAGGCCGCTGTCGCCCATCGTAACCATTCCGCTGTTGACCAGCTCGGCAAGCTCGACACCGCCGCCGACGTTCGCCGGGTTGAGCTGGTTGTAGAGAAACGGTGGGATCGTCTTCATCGCGGCCACCAGCCGCTTGGGAGCGCGGGGCGCGGAGGTCGCTCCTTCGCGCGCAGCCTGGGGCGCCTGAGGGGCAGCGCACCCCAGCGCAAAGACGACCAGCACGACGGAAGCGCTCAGTCGGGTGAACGGGAACCTCCGATGGATCGCGGTCATTGCTGCGCCGTCCTTTCCGGCCCCGCCAACGTCCAATCCTGGATGCTCCAGTAGTTCGTCGTCCCGCGACTGGTCTGGCCGAACCCGGTGCTTTCCTTCCCGGCGGTTGGGCCCTGCAGCCCGGCGACCCAGCTATTCACCACTTGCAGGAAGTAGAGCGAATAGCCCGGGAGGTTCTCGCTGATCAGCGCCATGAGCTGAGCGACGGAGTTGCCGCGCTCCGTCGGATCGAGGGTCGAGTCCCACGCAGCATCGAGCTGATCGTCCTGGGGATTCGTCCACGCGGGGCGATTGACAACAACGATATCACAGGCGCCGGCGCCGACCGGAGGCTGGCGCCGGGGTGATCCGACCAGGGTCGTCGAGCATTCGGTCGGTGCCCCCACCGTTGGAACAGCACAAGACGAAGAATGCGCGACTTTCTCGGGTTGGCAGAGGGCGAGATCGAGATGCCGTGCGCCGTGCGCCGTGCGCCGTGCGCCGTACGCCGTACGCCGTACGCCGTACGCCGTACGCCGACTGACGCTAGACGGAGCCGCCGGCCCGGGCCACCGTGACCGAGGGGGGCTCTGTATCCCGGCCTTCGTGCCATGCCGCCATGGCCGCTTTCCAGTCCAGGCCATCGGCGAGGACGACGGACCCCGACCGCACGCGATAGGCTTCGGGCCGATCCACGCCCGGCGGGGCCATACCATGCTCGCGCAGAGCGGTCGCGGCGCGCATGAGCCGCTGGCGCACCTTGATGATCATCGCATCCGTTGTGCCCAACCGCTCGGTCGTTCGGTCTTGGATGGGGCCCATGCTCGTGATGACCGCGGCGTCCTGGAGCCGAATCGTCGGGATGCCGGTGTAGGTCTGCGATCGCTGAACGTCGCGGTCGAGCAGGAAGTCGTTGTCCTGTCGCGCCGCTGGCCACCAGTGAGCGAAGAACTTTCCGTGCTGCTCCTCGCGCATGTGCCCCATCCCAGCGATCTCCGCCTTGTTGCTCATGAGCTCACGCTCCGGCAACTCCCGCACAGGATGCCAGCGAACGCCCCAATGGAGGGTGTGCTCGTCGTCAATGGGCGTATAGATGTGGGACGGCACGATCCCGTCCTCGCTCGCGGGAAACATGGTGTAGATCGGCATGAGGAACTGCGTCGTACGCCAGTAGATTCTGTCTGGCCCTTCGACGCGGCGCGCACCGTAGAGTAGCCCGTACTCTTGCTCGGTGATCTCCAGTCGCGGGGACCGATCCGGGTGGTAAACGCCCGTCGCGGGATTCTGGCTCGGATCGAGACGGCTGTGCAGGAAGTACAGGTGCGCCGTGTCGATATCTCCCTCGAGTGCCTGCACCCAATTGCATTCCAGGACTGCCTTGTACTCGTGGTGCCGCTGAACCGCCGGAACGGTCATCCATTCGAACTGGGGCAATCCCGGCGGGTTGTCCTGAAGCGGACCCATGTAGGCGAAGACCACTCCGCCTCGGTCTACACACCGGTACGTCGTAGCCTTCACCTTGTGTTTGAAGTTGCTCTCGGGCGGCTCGTTGGGCATATCGGTGCAGTTCCCATCCACGTCGAACTTCCAACCGTGGTAGACGCAACGAATCCCCCGTTCCTCGTTGCGACCAAAGAAGAACGATGCGCCGCGGTGGGGACAGTACTGGTTGATCAGGCCGACGCGACCATCGGTGTCCCGCCATGCGATCAGGTCCTCACCGAGGAGCCGCACGCGCAAGGGAGCGCCATCCGGCTCGATCTCCCACGAATAGAGGAATGGCATCCAGTACTGCCGCATGAGATCGCCCATTACCGTTCCCGGACCAACACGCGTCAGCAGCTCATTCGCTTCTTTGCTCAACATCGTTCCCGCTCCCAGTCCCGCGCCGTTGCGAATCGCGTCAGCAACGCTCGCGCCCGGACGCCGACCACGCAGGCCGGCGCCCCCGATCGTCGACGCGGGCGACTAATCGAACGATACTGAGCGATCAAGCGGGTCCGACCGCGCCGTTCAGGTGGTACGGAGCCCACGCGAACGGATAGTCTTGCCCCTACCCGCACGGGTGGGGCGCCTGGCGGCGCGCAGCTCTTCCGGATCGCGCGGGTGCTATCGGCTGTGGCCGTCCTACTCGGGACCGCCGCCCGTCGAGGTGGCGGTCTCTGCGCAGGTGATGAACTCCAGGAGCGCCGCGCGCCCGTCTTCGGTCGCGCGGCGCGCGCGCTGGATGGCAGGCGCGATCTCGCCCGGCTTCTCCACTCGCTCCGCGTACCCGCCCATCGCGCGCGCCATGTCCGCGTAGTTCCCGGTCGTCGTGCGCGTCTGATAGCGACTGTGCGATGCCGTCATGCGCGCTGTTTCCACCGCCATCTCGAAGTTATTTGAGACCATCGTAAGGATCGGAATGCCGTTTCTCGCCGCGGTCTCGAAGTCGGTGCCCACCATGCCGAACGCCGCGTCGCCCATCCAGTTGATGCAGAGCTTCTCGGGAGCGGCCAGCTTCGCGCCCATGATGAGCCCCAGCCCGCACCCGAGCGCGTGCGACTTCCCGAATCCTATGTAGCCTCGCGGGGCCGACCGATAGAAGGGGACGAGCTGACTCCGCGGGCTTCCGGAGTCGTGGGTCAGGATCGACCGAGCGGGATCAACTGCCCTGATGATCTCTCCGACGACGCGGTAAGGGTTGATCGGCACTTCATCCGATGTAAGCTTGGGCATCCACGCCTGGAGCCACGCGTCGGTGACCCGCTTGACTTCACCGGCAGTCACCCCATCCTCGTCGCGAAGCTTCCCCCCGAGCCGGTCGCGGGCGGCGTCGCGCAATCCGCGAATGGTGAGCTGCGCATCGCCGATGATGGGGAAATCGACGGCATAGTCCTTGTTGATGTCGCGTGGATCGTTCGTCGCGTGGATGATGGTCTTGCCGTCTGGAATCGTGGCCGTCGAGATCCCATGGCGCGTGAGACTCGTCCCGATGGCGAGGACCACGTCCGCCTTGGCGAGGAAGTGGGCCGCCGCGCCCGTTCGTACTCCAGCCGCCGTACCCGCGGACAGGGCATGGTCTTCTGGGAAGGACCCCTTGCCGAGCAGCGTCGTCATCACCGGCGCCTGAAGCACCTCCGCGAGCTGCACGAGGTCTTCCGTCGCGCCCGCGGACCGCACGCCCTGCCCAGCGAAGATCACCGGGCAGCGGGCGCCAAGGAGGGCGACCACGGCCCGATCCACGTCGTCCGGATCGGGCGCCGATCGGGTGGCCCTCACCACCGGAAAGGCGAGCTGGGCCGGGTCGCAGGTTTCCGTTCCCAGGTCGTCGGGGACCTCGACGATCACGGGCCCGGGCCTGCCCATGCGCAAGGCCGTTAGCGCCCGCCGCATCACCTCGCCTACCCGGTCCGTCCGGATCAGTAATTCGACGGCCTTGCTGACCGGTTCGAAGGCGCGAGCGGAGCTGAAGCCCGGACGAATCCCCAATCGCGTCGTCGCCTCCCCATACGGGAAAACCAGCACCGGCGTCGAGTCGGAGTAGGCCGTCGCGACGCCCGAGAAGGCGTTTTCCGCGCCTGGCCCGTGCTGCATCGTGAAGACCCCGACCGGGTTTGCGTTGGAGATCCGGCTGTAGCCATCTGCCATCCCCATCCCGACTCGCTCCTGGCGGCACACAATCGGACGAATTCCGGCCTCGGCGGCTGTCTCGATGAGCGTGTTGACCGGGTAGCAGAAGAGGTACTGGACTCCCTCGCGCTTCAAGACCTCGGCGATCGCGTCGCTCACGCGCATGGCGGCGCCCTCCTTCCTTGGATCGTGCGGCAACTTGGCCCCATCATATCCTCGCGCGAAGCCTGTGCCCGTTCCGACGTGAGGGTGCTTGGGGCATCGGTGCAACGCAATTCGCGCATCTGGTAGGCTGTCGAGGCGAGGCCTCGAGCGGCCAACGCCGGCCACCTCCTGGACGAATCGCGCGATGAACGCCAGCCGTTCGAATCAAGGCCCGGTCCATCAGTACCTAGCCGGAGATCACGACCGCCTCGGACGTCTCCTCGACGACGCCCTGCAACCGGCGAGTATGGATCTGGCTTCCTATGAGGCGTTTCGGGCGGGACTCCTGCGGCACATTGGGCTGGAGGAGAAGCTCGTATTTCCGGTCGCGCGTCGAACCGGAGACGCAGCTACCCAGGCCATGATCTCCCGGCTCCACCAGGAGCACGCCCTGTTCGCCGCGATGCTGGTGCCTACGCCGACTGTGGAGATCCTGTCGCAGCTCCGCGATCTCCTCGTGAGCCACAACCAGCGCGAAGAGGCCCCTGGCGGCATGTACCAGATCGCCGAACGGATCGCGGGAGGGGAGGTGAAGGCGCTCGCCGATCAGCTTCGCGCCGGCCCGGAAGCCCGCGTCGCGGCGCACTTCGACACAGCGTTAGTGCACGAGAACATTCGCGCGCTCATGAAGGCGCTACAGACGGCCTGAAGGCCCCGGCGCCCCCTCCGCGGGTTTGAACCCACCGATCAACGCGCGCCCGAGTCGCTTCCAGAAGCAGTCCACGTGCTCGAACCCCACCTCGCGCAAAATTGCCAGCTGCTCGGCGACCGGATCCGGGTGCTCGCGGCTTCCGCCCGTTCTGGGCGTTTGCGCTCGGTTCCCGTAGCGTGGCCGAGCCGGATCGACCTGAGCATAGCGAGACCGCAGGAACTCGTCGCGCGGGCGCATATTGTCCACGTCGACGAAGCACCCACCGGGCGCGAGCCGCGCGAAGATTTCGCCGAAGAGCAACCGCTTCGCGTCCGGCGTGATGTGGTGAATGGCGCGCGACGACACGACGAGGTCGAGCGGGCCTGCCAGCTCGATCGGGAGTCGGCCGTCGGCGAAATCGCCCTCGAAGTAGGCAAACCGCTCGCCGTAGCGGGCCATTCGCTCGCGGCCCACGTCCATCATCGCCCGAGAGACGTCGAGCCCGATCGCCGTTGCCTGCGGAAACGCGTCCAGGACCGCGGCGGCAAACACCCCATGGCCGCATCCAACGTCCAACACGCGCAGTGGGCGACTGGCCTCGAAGGGCAGGAGCCCTGTCGCGATGCCGAACACTTCCGCCATCTGTTGTGCGTCACGGTCGTTTTGCTCGACGTAGTCGGCGACCCGATCCGCCTCTTTCCAGTGATGGCCAGCCCGCAATGTGAGGTCGCCGCCAGGCGACACCTGCTCGCGCATCGCTCCTCCCTCCGCGCCCAACGCCCGCTTGCGCGCGTCTGAATCGCCCGCCGAACAACGTTCTCGACAGTTGCCCGGAGCCGGCGCCGGTGATACTGTACCCCGAGCAGATACGGGGAGTTGGCGATTCGCATGTGGCCGCGGCGGACCGTCGCAATCGTGGGCCTGGTCGCCTTGTTGGGCGCGTGCTCTCGCGAGGCACCCGCGCCCAGTCGTGGGGCAACCGGCGACACTTCCGCGCCGCCAGTCGGACGCAAGAGCCTCACGATCGCGCTCGGGGGAGAGCCGGAGTATATCGTGATGGCGAACCTCGGCGGCGGTGGCGGTTCGGGAACCATCGCGCAGAATTTTCGGCTCGCGGTGCACCAGCAGCTCGTAACGTATGACGACCGAGGCGACCTCCACCCGATGCTGGCGTTGACCGTCCCATCCAGAGACGATGGCTCCTGGGTCGTGCGGCCCGACGGCACGATGCAGGTCACCTACCGTCTCCGCCACGACGTGACCTGGCACGACGGAACGCCGCTCACCGCACGGGACTTCCTCCTTGCGTGGACCGTCGCCCGCGACCCGGATCTCCCTCTCTTCCCTGCTGTCGCCCGCTTGATCACCCGCATCGACACGCCCGACGAATACACGCTCGTGACGGAGTGGTCCGAGACGAGTCCGTGGGGCAATGCGATTGTGACCGACGAGCTGGGTCCACTCCCCGATCACCTCCTCGGCGACGTCTATGCCACCGACAAGCAACGCTTTCAGCAGCTTCCGTACTGGACGCGTGAGTTCGTCGGAGTCGGTCCCTTCCAGATGGAGAGCTGGGTGCCCGGAAGCCACCTCACGCTGTCTGCGTACGACGGCTTCTATACGGGCCGCCCGAAGCTCGACGAAATCATCCTGCGCTTCATCACCAACGAGCAGACTGTCGTCGCCAGTCTGCTCGCGGGCTCCGTCGACGGGGCCCTGGACAACAAGGCAATCTCGTTCTCTCAAGCGATGCTGGTACGCCAGGAATGGCAGCGGGCCGGGCACGATCCGCTCGTCGTCATCCAAACCACTCACTGGCGCTTCGTGGGTGTGCAGTTTCGGAATCCCACTCCGCGCGAGGTTCTGGACGTGCGCGTTCGCCGCGCGCTGCTGCATGCTATCGATCGCCAGGCGCTGGTCAATACGGTCCTCGACGGGCAGGCCCCCGTCTCCGACTCGTTCATCCCGCCGGACGATCCTCGATCCGCATGGGTGGATGACGTCACCGCTCGCTACGCGTATGACCTCCGGAGATCTCGGGAGCTGTTCACCGAGGCAGGTTGGCGCGTCGGCGCCGATGGCCAAGTCGTGAACAGGGAAGGTGAGCGGGTCGCGCTCCCCATCTGGACAACGGCCGGCGCACAGAGCGAGCAGGAGCTGGCCATCATTGCCGATTCGTGGAGAAGCGCTGGTCTCGCCGTTGACCAGTCCGTCATCCCCGAGCCCCTCATGCGAGACACGAAGGCCCGCGCCAGCTTCGCGGCCTTCGACATCACGTCCATCCCGCTCGGCGAGGGGAACACCCTCAAGCGGCTGTACGGCCGCGACTGTCCGACCGAGCAGACCCGGTGGCAGGGCGGAAACCGCGGCTGCTATCAAAACGAGGCGATGGACCGCGTGGTCGACGCATTGCTCCGAGCGATCGACACCGACGAGCGCCGGGAGCTGTACCGCCAGCTCATCCGGAGCGAAACCGAGGAGGTCGCCGTGCTTCCGCTGTACTTCAACATCAACGTCGCGATCTTTCGCGAGGGCGTCCGCGGCGTTCGCGGAGATACGAGCCCACGCACCAGCGTGTCCTGGAACGCCGCGGACTGGGACGTCAACTAGAGGAGGGTTGCATGCCACGACCGGGCCAGCTCAGTCACGTGATGCTGGAAGTCGCCGACCTGGCGCGCTCGGAGCAGTTTTTCAAGGAAGCCGTCGGCCTCGTGCACGTTGGTCGGGACCTCTGGAACGAGGATCGGCCGAACAGCACGTTTCAGACCAGTGCCGGCCAGTACCTCGTCCTCGTCGAGGTTCCCGAGGTCAAGCGCGACGGGCCCGGCGTGCACACGGATTTCCTGCTCACCATCGAGGACTACCATCGCGTCGTCGACCGACTTCGAGAGACGGGGTGCTTGAAGGGCGACTTTCGAGGCGACCTCGGGCAGCGGTCCGTCGGAGAGATCAGCCAGTACTTCGTCGACCCCGATGGCCATCAGCTCCAGGTGACGGCCTTTTCTGCGGAATCGTTCCAGGTGCCGGCGGCAGGTCTCGGCAAGATGGTCGCGGGCAAGATCGAGGATTTTCCGGTCGGCTCCATCACGCACATCAAAGACGGTAAATTCTTCATTGTGCGCCTGGAGGACGGTATCCTGGCCCTGAACCACACCTGTACGCATATGCAGTGCAACCTCGTATATCAACCGGAGCACTACCGCTTTTATTGCGCGTGCCACTACAACAAATTCACGAGAAAGGGCGAGCACATCGGGCACACCCCCGGCGTTCCGCCTCTCATGGCATATGCCGTCGAGATTCAGGACGGACAGGTTATCGTCGATACGGACCGTAACATCGCGCGGTCGCCCGCGGAAGCGAAAAGGATGGTCCCAGTTCCGGCCGCAACCTGAGCAGCTCCCGCGCGGGAAACTCGGAACGGCCATGACAGCAGAAGTGAGGACGGGCATGGAAGAATTCCTGGAGATCGATCACACCGTGCTGGCCGTCAACGATCTGATCCTCGCCGAACGGTTCTACTGCGACGTCCTCGGCGAGATCTTCGGTTATGGGAGAATTGAAGATCGAAGCGGACTCACGACGGACGAGATCATTCGCGGCAAGCGGCTGCGCGAAATGCGCGGGACGACCGGTTCGGGGAACGTCATAGCGCCGCATAGCAGCGTCCGCGTCGGCGAAACGCTGATACCGTTGTTTCTGTATCAGGAGCATGTGCAGGAGCCCCCGCCGGAACAGATGCGAGGCACTCCCCGGATCGCGCTCACCGTATCGACCGATGAACTGGAACGGGCGATCGACGTGCTGTCGCGATGCGACATACCCTTTGAAGGACCGGTGGAGCACCCGGCGCCGTGTCCGGTCGCCCAGTCAATTTATCTCAAAGATCCGTCGAGCAACTTCATCGAGCTGGCCTGCCCGCGGGAATAGCCCGCTGAGCGTAGGCCCGCCGGAGGTTCGCTGCATCGAATTGGGAGCGGATGACTATCTCACCAGGCCGTAGGAGGTTGTGATTCTCCGCGCCAGGATCGGCGCCTCCATAGAGAGAAAACGCCTCCACGACAATGAAAAGCTCCATCTCCAGACGATTGAAGCCCAGGCCAACCTGCTCGCGGACGCCAACGCCGCGCTCAAGAGTCTGGCTGCTGATCTGGAAGACCGCGTCGTCGCCCGCACCGCCGAGCTGGCCGAGAAGTCCGAAGAGCTGAGAGCGACGACGCAGCAGCTCTGGCAAACCGCGAAGCTGGTCACCATGGGGGGCTCGCCGCGAGCGTCGCGAACGTGCTGAACAATCCCCTCGCGACGATGAGCCTCCGCCTCGAATCCGTCTTGCGTGACGTCCCCTTAGGAAGACCGCAACCGTCGGTCTCTCGAAATCATCGACGGGCCCGAGCTACTCCCCCACGTCCTCGCACCATTTTCGTCCGTGACGCCCGCGGGCATCGGGGGGCTGGGACTCGCGATCCGCCGCCGCATCGTGCAAGAACGCGACGGGAGTTTCGAGATCGAGAGCCAGCTTGGTAGGGGAACCACCGTCCGCATTGCGCTCCCGGCGACCAACGTCTGGGTTTCGAGAAGCACCGCGTAAGTCCCACGAGTCTTGGCGACGCCGGTAATCGGGCGCCTTGCCCGAATGACCGACCAAACGCGCTCCGACTCCCTTGAGCCCGTCGGGAACTCGCGGCACAATGGGCCCAGTCCCGAGAGGGCTCTCGACGGTATGGTTCGATTGCCGGCAACGGGCGGCACACCTTCACGGGGCGCGTCGTCGGAGGGTTAGATCCATGACCAGAACCGCGCGGGTGGCAATCCTACTCCTCACCTCCCTGCTTCTCTCCTGCACGGCCAGCGCGCCGAGCGCCGGACGGCCGAGTGAGAACGCGCCGTCAGGTGGAGAGACGTCCCGGCAACGAACGCTTGTCGTGGCCCTACGCCTCGAGCCGAAAGGGCTCGCGCTCCGGCCGCCGACCGAGGAGGTCTCCAACGTCGACCATCGGCGCATCTTCAATGCCGACATCGCCAACGTCGATGAGCAGGCCGTCCCGCGCCCCTACCTCGTAGAGGCGCTGCCCGAGATCAACTCCGACACGTGGAAGGTGTTTCCGGACGGCCGCATGGAGACAACATACCGCCTCCGCCCGAACTTGACGTGGCACGACGGTGCGCCACTCACCGCTGGCGACTTCGTTTTTGGATGGCGGGTGTACGCGAAACCGGATGTCGGCCTGGCGTCACAGCCCCCCTTCAACGCCATCAGCGAAGTAGAGGCGACCGACGACCGCACATTCGTTGTTCGATGGAAACAGCTCTATCCGGATGCGGCCCACATGACGGGTCGCGACCGAAACCTCCCCGCGCTGCCGCGGCACCTCCTCGAAGAATCGTTCAACAGCCAGTCCGTGGAGGACTTCGTCGACAATCGGTATTGGACGCACGGGTTCGTCGGCCTCGGCCCATATCGCGTCACGAGCTGGGAGCCGGGGGCATATTTGGAGGCCGCCGCCTTCGACGGCCATGCCACCGGGCGCCCCAAGATCGATCGCATGAAGCTGGTCTTCATTTCAGACCCAGATACCGTCCTCGCCAATATGCTGAGCGGGGACGTCGACCTCGCCTCGGCCACCGCGCTGCGGATACCCCAATCGCTCTCCCTTCAACAGCAATGGCAGGGGCGCCAGGGCGGAAGCGTGTTCTATCAGGTTTTCGTCTGGCACGGGGTGATCGTCCAATTTCTCCCTGGCCTTACCACGCCACGCTCCCTCACCGATGTTCGCGTTCGGCGCGCTCTCGCGCATAGCATCGACAAACCCGGAATCAACGAGGCGATCTTCGCCGGAATCGCGACGGAGGCCGACTTCTTCTTACCCCCCAATAGCCAGTGGGGGCCGGACGTGCAGCGCGGCGTCGTCAAGCACGACCTTGACGTGCGACTCGCCGACCAGCTCATGCGTGAGGCCGGCTACGAGAAGGGACCCGACGGCATCTACTCCAGCCCGACGGACGGCCCTTTCGCCATGGAGCTGCGCGCCGGGACCAACGACGGGAACGAGGCGGCCATCCTCGCCAAGAACTGGGAGACCGCGGGCTTCAAAGCCGATCAGCGCATCATCCCGCCGGCCCAGGCATTCGACCTCGCGACGAAATTCGGGTACCCGGGTGTAGCGATCACGACCATTCCCGCCACCGAACGAACGGTCGAATCGCCGGTCCCGGGGAACATCCCGACGCCCGACAATGGCTGGCGGGGCGGCTCGCAACTGAGCTGGACGGATCCCACATACACCGATCTCGTCAACCAGTTCATTTCGACCCTCGACCGTGACCAGCGCGGGCAGCAGATGACGCAGATGGCGCACGTCTTTGGCGAAAACCTCCCCGCGATCTCGCTCGTCTTCCCACCCAACGTCTGGGCCGCGGCGGCGGGGCTCAAAGGACCGCACGAAGAGCCGCCCGAGACAAACGTGTACTGGAACATCGAGACTTGGGTCCTCCAGTAGCCAGCGACTAGGAGGTCAAAGATGACACGGCAGCGGTCTATCGCATTGGCGCTCGCGGCCTCCATGCTTGCCCTCGCGAGCTGCAGCCGGTCGCAAACACCCGCCTCGTCGAGCGCACGATCGTCCAATCCGGCGGCTGCCGAGCCGGCGGTTGCCGACTTCTACCGTGGGAAGACCGTTCGCCTGATCGTCGGTTTCTCGCCCGGCGGCGGGTACGACACCTACACGCGGCTGATCGCCCGATACCTCGGCACCTACATTCCGGGAAACCCGAACGTGATCGTCGAAAACCTCCCGGGGGCGGGGAGCATCATCGCGGCCAACCAAACCTACAACTCCCTCCCCAAGGACGGCACAGTAGTCGCCAACATCGGAGGTCCACTCGTTACGGAGCAGCTCTTCCAGACCGACGGGGTCGAGTACGACGCCTCGAAGTTCTGGTACCTGGCGGTCCCGGTCAAAGAGACGTACGTGCTCATCGTGCATAGTCGAACCGGAATAACCAAGCTGGACGACGTGACCGGTCCGAACGCCAAGACTCTCGTCCTCGCAGGCATCCCCAACTCGGCTGTCGAGCAGGGCGCATACATGATGCGCGAAGCCCTGGGGGCCAACATCCGCGTCGTGTCCGGTTACGAGGGCACCGCTCCGGTGCGACTCGCCATCGACAGCGGCGAGGTCGACGGATTCGTGAATTCGTGGCAGTCCGTGAAGCTGACGAATCTCGACGACGTCAAAGACGGAACGTGGACCGTCTTAGCGGACATCAACGATCATCCCACCAAAGATCTCCCGTTCCCCGCGCCGACGATCAACGATATCGGCAAGACGGACGAGATGCGCCAGCTCATCAAGCTGGGCATTCTCTATCCAAATCAATTTGGGAAGGTCTACGTCGCGGCGCCCGAGGTTCCGGCGGATCGCGCCGCCGCGCTGCAGGAGGCATTTCGTCAGACCTTCGCTGACAAGGGCTTTCTGGCCGAGGCGGAAAGCGCGCGACTCGAGATCGACCCCTTCTTCGGCGACGACATCAAGAAGCTCGTCCTCGAGATGCTCGCGACGCCGGACGACCTTCGCGCCAGGCTCAAAGCCATCATCAAGCCATGAAGCGACGGCATTTGGCCTATGCCGAGGACTCGACGAAGATCGCCTCGATCGGGATCGGCGCCGGAATGAGCTCCTGCTCAACCAGATAGCGGACGAGGCGCTCGAGCTCGGCACGGGTCCGATACAGCCCGTAGGCGAAGGGGTCCGGCCCCAGGTCGCGCTCCTGCGCTTCGAGGAGATCGGCTATCCAAGGCGCGCTCACGACCGCGTTGTTTCGGCGCATCAGCTCCGTAGCTCGCGCCTTTGATTCCTCGAATGCCCGCAGCAGAGATCCCGCGATCCATGGCTCTGCCTCCACAAGCGTTCTCCGGACCGCCAGGACGTGATTGATGGGGAAGCACCCCGTCGCGCGGTAGTATCGGACCTCCTCGTCTCGGTGGTCAGCCACGAGACGCCGCAAGCTCGGGTGATCTCCCAAAAATTCGTGCGCGTGCTCATGAATGAGCGCGTCAATCTCGCCCTGGAGCAGTAGCTCGAGGAGAGTCGCGCCTTGCGGCGTGTACTGAATGTCCACTCTGCTCGATTCCGGCATGGGAAACGCGTTGGGTCGATCCGTGACCCATCGAATCTCCTCCGCCTGGATGGCGTGCGCTTCAAGAAGGTGGCCACGAAGCCAAACGCCCATGGCGTGCTGGTACCAGTTCATCACGCCCACGCGCCGCCCACGCAGGTCGCCGAGCCCGGTCACGTCGAGATCCACCCGCGTGAGGACGAGCTGATGAAAGAACGTTCGCTTGGGAAAGATCGGAAGCGCGCGGAGTGTGTCGTCCCGGGCCCGCTGCATGATGGTGCCGACAATCGGCATCTCGAACACGTCAGCATCGCTCGAGCCCATGGACCGCCCCAGCTCGATCGGCCCAACGTCGAGGTCGATCCCATCCGGTTTGACGTCCCCCAAGAGCAGCGGAAGCGTGCGGTCGTACACGCCGCAGGAGAGCGAAAGACGCAGCACCACCGGCTCCACGATCGGGAATCATCGCGCGAAAGCCGCGGGCTCCGTTGGCCGAGGAGCACGCCGACCGATCGCGACGGCTCAATGATATTGCCGGCATGCCCCATCGCCGCAATTGCGGGCGCTGGCCATGCGAGGTTGGCGCTCCCGGGGTAGAGTGTGGAGAGGGCAAGGTGCGGCCGGGTGAGCTTCGCGCCACGATCGAGAACTTCCGAGAGGCTGATTTGTCGCGAATCCATCTCCGACCCGCCCGTCCGCTCTGGCGCACGACCGCACGCGGCGCAATCGCCTTTGCGCTCGCCCTGTGGCTGCGGGACGGACCGACAGCGCGTGCTGCTGACCGGACGCCAATCTTCGTCTCCGGGTACGAGGTTTCGGCCGGACGCGCATGCGTCGTCGCCGGGCTCGCCGGAAACTGCGGCGTGACGTTTGGCGGGTGGATCGGCGGCGCCGGCCCCGTTTCAAATGGATGGGCGGCCTTTCGCGGCGGCCCGATCGCCTGGGTGGTGATCGTGAACTATTCTGGCGCCGCCGGACTCGGCCATGCCGTCGTCATCAACGAAGGTACCTGGACCCTTTCGACCGGGTCCGCCACCCTGAACGGCCAGCTATCCCAGGGCGCGGTCACCTGGCCCGCCGACGCGTCCGCCGACCTCGGGTGCGGCAAGGGGGTCGCGCTCGTCACGGCTGCGCTTCTGACCTCGAGGAGCCAGGTCGGATCGGTCTCCGCGTGTCTGGACGATACGCACCTGGCGACCGTGTTTCCTCCTCGGCTCTGGGGCGGGCTGGCGCTCCCGCCGCCCTCAGGTCTCAACCTGAACCTCCGAGCGGACCGGTCGGGTTCGACGACTCTTTCCTGGACCAACATCCCCGGTACCCTGTCGTACGTAATCGTCCGCCTGGACTCCACCGGACCGACGCTGCTGCCATCCGACGCTGCGCTACCGGCATCGGCCACCGGCTTCACGGACGTTGCGCCACCCACCGGGCTAGATTGCTATGTCGTCTTCGCCATCGGCGCCGCCGCCGTGCTCGCTGGCTCCGACCTCTTGTGCGGTGTGCCGGGGAGTCACTCGGGTGCCTTGCCCCCCGGCGAGCCGACAATTCAGCTCGGCCAGTCAACCATCGCAACGTTGACCTGGATCTCGCCCGCGACGGTCGATTCGATCAGCGGCTATGCCCTCGTGCCGTTCAGCGGGGATCCCTCGGTGCTCCCTGCAAGCGCACGCGCCACGTCGACCCAGATGGGCGGACCAAGCTGCTTTGTGATCGCGAGCCTCACCGAATCCGGAGTCGGCGGCACGTCCGACGTCGTCTGCGCATGGCCCGGCTTCCCATCCGTCGCTGCCACGGATTCGGGCCTGCGGCAGGCCAGTGGCCCGTCGCTTGCGCGATAGGGGCGCATGACAATTCTGTTACTATTCCTGCCACGTATCGTTACGATTTGCGTAAATCCGCACCCGTAGCGGGAGTTGTTGGCATACAAATGTATTACGCGGCCCATGCACACAGCTCGCCCAACGCTGTGAGGAAGGTCCAGACGTCACGATGGTTGCAAGCCTTGCGGAACAGACTGAAGTGAAAGCGCGATCCCGCCCACATGCACGACTCATCCTCATCTCCAACGACCCAATGATTCGTGGATATGCCTCTTCATTGACGATGGACGGCATCGATACCGATGTCGTGGATTCGGCCGGGGCGCTTAAGCTCGCACTCGGACAATACCCGCATTGGGTTGCAGTCCTGGACGCGAGCATCTCGGAGGAAGTGCTTCCCGACATCCGGCAGGCCTTGCGCGCAGGGTCGGTGCCGACGCTCGTGCTCGTCCCGCCGGGCGAAGCCGAACAGGTGCGGGGCGACTCAATTCTTGGCGCGCGCGATGAATGCGCAACGAAGCCGATCGAATCAGACGAGCTGGCCGTACTGGTCAAAGCCTTGATGATTCGCAGCGGTTACCAGCCGAAAAGTGACGCTTTCCGGCACGCCGCGTCGCAGGCCAACGGCGCGCCCGGCCGGCTCATCGTCGTCGCTCACGCCAAAGGGGGTGTCGGCGCCAGCACCGTGGCCACGAATTTGGCTGTCGGCCTTGCTCGCACCGGCCAACCGCGAACCTTACTCGTGGATGCCGACCTCTGGTACGGCGATATCGGCGTTCTCATGGACCTCAAGCCCACGGCGACGATTTTTCGGGCCGTAGACACGTGGACGGGGCAAGAGTTCGACGAATGGGAGCTGAGGAAAGTGCCGGCGGCCCATAAGTCGGGGGTGTCCGTGCTGATGCGACCGGACGATCCCGCCTTGGTCGAACAGCTCGATATGGCCCTTGCCGTCAAGGCGATTGCCCGCTACACGACACTCTTCGACTTCGTCGTTGTCGACACGGCGCCCAGCCTCAGCGAGCTCACCCTGGATCTGATGGATTCGGCGGACGAGATCGTTCTGGTCGCCACCTCGGACGTGAGCGCACTCCACAACACCCGGAGATTCCTCGACATTGCGGAGCGAGTCGGGTATCTGACCAAGATCGTGCTCGTCGTCAACCGCGCGGATACTGGCGTGAGCACCGATCTCGTCGAACAGCACCTGCACGTGCCGGCCGCCGTGTCGCTCCCCAGCGCCGGGCGCCTGGTTGTCGACGCGGCCAATCGCGGCATGCCCGTGCTCTATCAGGACCAGGAACCCGATCACCAATTTGCGCGCGACCTCATTCGGCTGGTCGAGGTCGTCGCCGGCCGAACGCTGGCGCCCCCACCACCGACCGCCAAGCGGGGAATCGCGTTCTGGCGACGCGGCCCGCGGTAACGAGTGAGCGACATGTCCATCCACACGCCGCTCAGCAGGTCAACGTGGCATGGGCTGGTGCCGAGTCGAGGAATCCCGCCTTCGACGCGACGATCTGAACCTCAGCCGTCCCGCGCCTGAGAGGAACATCGAGACGGAACTGCGGACCAACCACGTTGATCTCCCCGCCGAGAGACCGAGTCACCCCGTTGGGACTGACGTAGGTCCCCTTTAACGCGTATCCGCGGACTGGCTCGCCCTGCGCCGTCACCGTGCCGGCGACAATCGAACACGTCGTGTGGGTGATCTCGAGGGCTAGGTGGACTGATGGCCGCCCCGCTCTTGGGGCGATCCCCTGGCGCACCTCTGCGATTCGCGTTGCCACTGAGTCGATGGGCGTTTGGTTCGACTGCGTCCTCTCGGTATCTCCGCCTCCATCGCCCAATGGATTCGCGCCAATCGGTGCATCCGATCGCGCCTCCACCGTTGCGTCCGACCCGCCCGAAACCGGGGCCGACGCGGCATCGGGCGGGTCGCTCGCTGCGGGTCGGACGCCCGTCTCAACAACCGTGCCCGGGTCGGAGCTTGCTCCGATGGGGCCGCGCTGGACCAATGCAAGCGCCAGGACCGCGATCAACGCGACACAAACGCCAACGCCTGTCAACCAGGCGGTCGAACGCCGGGTCAGCGGCGGCCACAACGGCCGCTGGGACCGTCTCGCCTCGAGCGCGTCCGACGGGTACCGTGCCTCAACAGTCGGGGGCAAGCTGGAGGCGGACGCGGCCCGACCACTCGGCGCCGCGGCTCGCCGCAGCGCATCGGCGAACGCCCCCGCGGTGGGGAACCGATCCTCGGAGCGTTTCGCGAGCGCTCGCTGCAGGACGTCGTCCACGCCCTGGGGTATCTCTGGACGCACCGCGCGGATGCTCGGAACCGGGTCGTTGATCTGCTTCAGAATTACGGCGAGGGGCGTGTCCCCCGCATACGCGACCGTTCCACCGAGCATCTCGAACAGCGTCATCCCCAGCGAATAGACGTCTGACCGGCTGTCGACAGCCAAACCCTGGGCCTGCTCGGGGCTGAGATACGCGGGTGTGCCGACGCCGAGGCCGGTTCCGGTGAGTTTGGCCCCGCTCCCCAGCATCTTGGCGATGCCAAAGTCCCCCAGCAGCGCCCAATCGCCGTCCCTCAGCAGGACGTTGGCGGGTTTGACGTCTCGGTGAACGATGTTTCGGGCATGGGCATGGTCGAGGGCCCTGGCGACCTGGCCGCAGATGTCCACCGACCAGCCGAGGGGGAGCACATCGCGCATTCGATCTTGCAGGGTGCCGCCCGGGACGAGCTGCATCACGATGTAGGAGACGCCGCCTTCCTCCCCAAAGTCGTAGACGGGGAGGATGTTGGGATGCTCCAGTCCGGCAATCGAGAGCGCTTCGCGGCGGAAGCGTTCCGCGAACCCGGGGTCGCGCGCGAGGTACGGATCCAGGACCTTGACGGCGACCTGACGATCCAGGGCAGCCTGGTAGCCCTTGTATACGGTCGCCATCCCGCCGCGGCCGAGCAGCTCGATGATGGTGTACTGGCCGAGGACGCGCCCGACGAGGTCGCCTACCGAGCCTTCGTTCTCCATTGAAACCCAGCGATCACGACGTACGCCAGTATACGATGAGCCGAGCCTCCATGCGGGCGCTTGACCGGCATCCGTTCGATCATTAGACTCCGCGATCAGCCCAGGTTCAGATGGAGTGAAACACATGGATCGACCCGAAGACTGGATTACCATCCCCGAGATCGTTCAAGCGGCGAAGGAGCGCCTCCCCATCAACGCCTGGGACTATTCCTTCGGGGGCGCGGAGACGGAAACCACCTTGCGACGGAATCGAACCGCGTTCGACTACGTCGCATTGCGCCCCCGCGTCCTACGCGACGTCCGCTCGCGTACGACGTCCACAACCTTCCTGGGCAACCCGCTCTCGCTTCCGGTCATGCTGGCGCCGATCGGCGGTCCGCAGAACTATGACCCAGACGGCGCCTTGGCGTGCGCGAGAGCAGCGGACCAGGTTGGGACCATGGCCTTCATCGGCACGCTCTCGTCGCCCAGCATGGAGGAGGTCCGAGCCGGATCAAATGGCCCGCTCGTGTTCCAGATCTACATTCGCGGCGACCGTGCATGGCTGGCCGCGCTCGTTCGCCGCGTCGAGACCGCTGGCTATTCCGCGCTGTGCCTGACCGTCGACTCGGCGGCCTACGGGCGGCGCGAGCGCGACCTGCACAAGCGGTACTTCCGAGGCGACGGCGGCACCCAGCCGAATCTCGCAGGCTTGCCCGGGAGCGAAGGCGGCGGCTCACGCGACTACCAGGCGGGTCTAACCTGGGACGATGTCGATTGGCTTCGCTCCGCCACCCCGCTTCCGATTATCCTGAAGGGAATCCTGAGCCCCGAGGACGCCGAGCTGGCCGTGCAGCATGGTGTACAGGTCGTGTACGTCTCAAATCACGGCGGCCGGCAGCTCGACCACGCGCCGGCCACGCTCGACGTCCTGCCGGAAATCGTGCGCGCGGTTGACGGGCGAGCGGAAGTGCTCGTCGACAGCGGGTTCATGCGTGGCACCGACGTCGTGAAGGCGCTCGCCCTGGGCGCGCGAGCCGTGCTCATTGGAAAGCTCATGGCGTGGGCGCTCGGAGCGGGGGGAACCGCGGGGGTCGCCCGCGCCCTCGAAATCCTGAGGACGGAGATGCTGCTCGCCATGGCCAACATCGGCGTCACGTCCATTGCGGAGATCGGGCCGGCGTGCGTTCGCGCGTCGTATCCGCCGCGTGAGGCGCCGTGGCCGGTGAACATCGATCCCCCTCGGCAGCCGTGGCTACCTTGAGCGCGAGAGGTCCCGTCAGGGCTCGTCTGCCATAAACCGGTAGCCGACGCCGGGCTCCGTCTTCACATAGCGCGCCTGCTGCCCATCCCGTTCAATCTTTTTCCGAAGGCGGGCCACGTAGACGTGCAGGTAGTGGGCTTCCGCACCATACGACGGCCCCCATACAGCGCGAAGCAGCATCCGGTCGGTGAGGACCTTACCCGGATGGCTCATGAACACGTTCAGCAGCTCGTACTCCGTGGGCGTCATGTGGATCTCCCGTCCGGCCCGGGTGACCCTGCGCTTGTCCACGTCCAAGCTGAGATCGCCGGCGGTGAGTACGACGCCGAGACTGTCCGGTCCACGGCCGGCATGGCGAAGCGCCACGCGGATGCGAGCCAAGAGCTCGTTGGCGCCGAACGGTTTGGTCAAATAGTCATCTGCGCCGCCATCGAGGGCCGCGACCTTGTCGCGCTCCGCGTCGCGGACGGATAGGACGACGATTGGCGTTTGCGCGTAGGTGCGAATCTCCCGAATGACCTCCAGCCCTTCCGCGTCCGGCAGACCGAGATCCAGCAGTATTAGGTCGACATTGCTCGACAGAAGCATTTCCACTGCCGCGCGGCCGTTCTCCGCTTCCTCGACCGCGTACCCATGCCCGACAAGATTCGTCCTGACGGCTCTGCGGATCGCCGGCTCGTCGTCCACAATCAGGATTTTGGGGTGGGAATGCGCACTCACGGTTCGCCTTGTACGCTCGTCGCGGTCCGGGCAGGTAGGGTGAAGACGAAACGGGCGCCGCCTTCGGTGCGATTCTCCGCCCATATCCTCCCCGCGTGAGCTTCGACCAGGCCCTTCGCGATGGCAAGCCCCAGCCCGATGCCCCTGGGCTGACCGCCCGTCGCACTGAGCGTGTAGAAGGGGTCGAAGAGTTGCCCCAATGCGTCCGGCGGAATGCCTGGACCGGCGTCCGTCACCTCAACTTCGATCTCATCGTCGTGCGTGCGCGCGGCGACGCGCACCTCGGTGCCGCACGGCGTGTGCTTGGTGGCATTTTCGAGGAGATTCGAGAGCACCTGATCGATCTCGGTGGAGTCGACGAATACGGGAGGCAGATCGGACGGCACATCCGTCGTGACCGTGCATCGGCCGAGTCCGGGGCCGAGGCGCCCAACCACATCGTCGATGAGAGATCCGAGGTCGTACCAGTCTCGCTGCGGGTGAAGGCTTCCGCCCTGGATCCGCGAGAGATCGAGTAGGCTCCCAACGATCCGATTCAACCTCGTAGCCTCTTGCTCGATCGCCTCCGCGAAGGCGTCTCGTTCGTCCTCCGACCACGTGACGTCGTGCTGACGCAGGCTGCTGGCGGACGCGATGATCGAAGCGAGCGGCGTCCGGAGGTCGTGCGAAACGGCGTTCAGCAGCGCCGTTTTGAGGGAATCCGCCCGCTGCAGAACGTCGGCCTCCATCGCTTCGCGGCGGAGCGCCGAGCGTTCGACAGCTTGTCCGATTTGATTCGTCACCGCGAGGAGCATACGGTCTTCCGATCTGGCAAACGTCGTTGCCCCGGGGACCCGGACCAGAATCAGGCGCCCAATTTGGCGATCACGACTGTGGATTGGAACAACATGAAGCCGCCGCGGGTGTCTGCGCTCGCTGCGGGGTGTTGAGGATGGAACAGCCCGAAACCAGTGGCCCGGGACCCCCAGGGCCGTCCCTCGTTCCTCTGGGTTCGTGCCCAACACCATCGCCGGCTGCGTGGCCACGTGTCGAGTTGCCTCGACAGCGTACGGGGCGCCTACCTCCGCTCGCTCAATGCGGCCCCCGGATGCGCCGTGGACTTCGATCGCCACGGCGTCGAGGTTCAATTCCCGCCGCAGCCGCCTCGAGACGGCTGGCAACGCCTGGTCCAAGTCGGATTCTGACAGCGTGCGACCGACGTCGTAGAGCACGATAGCCTCGCGCTCACGGGCTTCCGCCTCTCGCGCCCGCTGGCGCTGAGCGGCTGCCAACTGACCCGTCGCAACGGCCGTGAACAGGAGCACGAGGAGGGCGATCCACTCTTCGGGATCTGTGACCGTCAGCGTGTGGATCGGCTGGATGAAGAAGAAATCAAAGGCCAGAAACGCGGCCATCGAAGCGACCACCGCCGGCCCCTTGCCGAAGAAGATGCCGAGCGCGCTCACCGCTATGAGGTAGAGCATCGACGCGTTCGCGAGATGGACCTGTGTGCTTGCTAGCCCGATTGCGCCGGTGACAATGCCGACGGCGACCAGTGCGGACACGTAGCCCGCGAGCCGACGCATCCAACCCAGGCTCCGCAACCTATCCAGCGCGACCAGCCTCAGCGTGCTCATGACGAAATCGGGCAGTTGCGCAGCGCCAGAAGATGCACCGAATGACTCATCGCGACACACGTGACCCGACGCGCATGACCTGCCACAACCCCGGCCTGGCCGCCCATGTCGCCACGCTCCGATCCTGGTGACGGGGACTGAAACACAGTCGCGCAAACCGTCCTTCGACTGAGATCACCAGATCGACACCAGCGGAGTCCGCGACATGGCGAGCGAGATCGCTCATTCCACGACGCCATGGGGCCGCGAGCAGTGCCCCCAAGTGAGGGTTCCGCGCAATGGTCGCGGCCGTGGCGGCAATGAACTCGACGAGCGCGCGATCCGACGGCGAAATGGATCCGTCGGTGCTCCAATCCATGGTTAGCTTACTCTGTGGAGGTGGTAGGGCACATCGACCACAACGGTGTGCGGACGCGCAAAGAGGCGGAGCTTCAAGCGCAACGCCGTCTGACCGTGGAGCAACTGCTCCCAGAGGTGGCGAGGGACGAATTCTGGCAGCACGACGGTGATCGGCCTGCCGGGCTCCTGGTCATCTTGCTCTGCGATGTACGCGACGAGGGGCGGAATCAGCGAGCGAAACGGTGACTCGATGATTACCAGGGGAACTTCGCTCTTCATCTGATCCCATCGCTGCCGCAGCAACGCCGCCTGGCCGCGGTCATCAGATACGTGGACAGCGGTGACGTTCGGCGAGATCGACCGTGCGTAGGAAAGCGCCTCGATCGTCGCTCGATCGAGGGCGCGGATCGGCACTACGACGTCGGGCGCGGGCGGCGGGGGCGGCAGCGTCTCAGGCCAATCGATCGCGAGGGCCGCCTCCACATGTCCATAGTGGCGACGAATTGCCCACATTACCGAGATGAGGATCGGGATGAGCACCAGCACCATCCAGGCGCCGAGGGAGAACTTGACCGCTCCGACAACGATCGCCACGACCCCCGTCGCAAGCGCCCCGATCCCGTTGAAAAGTGCGCGCCAGCCCCATGTCCGTTCGACCGACTTCAGTCGCCACCAGTGCCGAACCATGCCCGTCTGGCTCAGCGTGAACGCGACAAAGACGCCCACCGTATAGAGCGGAATGAGATTCGTGACGCTTCCGCCAAACCCGACGATGAGCGCGGCGGCAAGCAGGGCGAGCAGTGCGATCCCCACGTTGAACGCGAGACGCTCGCCACGAAATTGGAACGCGCGCGGCAAGTACCCGTCCTTGGCCAGAATGCTGGCCAGCCGAGGAAAATCGGCGAATGCCGTGTTAGCAGCGAGAACGAGTAGCAACGCCGTCGAAATTTGGATCAAATAGTGAAACGGCGTCCCCTCGCCGACGAGGGTTCGGGCGAGCTGACTGACGACGGTCTCGGCTTCTGTCGGATCGGGAAGAATTCCGAGTTGTCCGGCCAGGAAGCTGATCCCCAAGAAGATGATCCCGAAGAAGCTTCCCATGAGGATCAACACCATCCGCGCCCTCGCCGACTCTGGCGGAGCAAATGCTGGAACGCCATTCGAAACCGCTTCCGTGCCGGTGAGGGCTACCGAACCCGAAGCAAACGCGCGCAGCAGGAGCACGATTCCGAGCCCCTGGGTCCCCGCGGCCTCCTGCCACTCAAGAGGCGCGTGATAGGTCGGGAGGGCGCCCGTAGTAGTGAGATAGAGCCCATATGCCAGAAGCCCAAAAATCGACACGAGATACAGGTACGTTGGTGCTGCGAAGATCGATGCGCTCTCTCGGATCCCGCGGAGGTTTCCCATGGTGAGCAGGACTACGAAGCCCACCCCGATCCATACCTTCGGTTCGTACATGGCGGGAAAGATAGAGGTGAGAGCCGCGACCCCCGCAGCAATCGAGACCGATACGGTCAGGACGTAGTCCGTGAGGAGAGCCGCCGCGGCGGTGAGGCCCGCCGGCGCGCCGAGGTTGTCATTGGCCACGATGTAGGAGCCGCCGCCATTTGGATATGCATGGATCGTTTGCTGATAGCTCGCCACGACAATGGCAAGGACGATCACAATGGCAATCGTGATCGGCAATGTGAGGCTGAGCGCGCCCGCCCCCGCAAGGAGGAGCACGCGCATAATCTCCTCCGACGCGTAGGCGGACGACGAGATGTTGTCCGAGGCGAAAACGGCCAGGCCCTTGACCACGCCAATGCGCTCGTGAAGCTCGCGCTCGTTCGGGATCCGCTGCCCGATGATCACTCGGCGGACACGCTCGGCGATCCGCCCAAAAGTCCCGGATGGGTGAAATACGCGTTCGGTCGCTACGAGCTGGCCCGGCCCAGAAACTCGAAACTCCGGAGCTCGACGTCTGACGGTCCGAACGTAGCGGTCGCCAGGCCTCCGGCCGGCAACTTCGACACTGCGGCCCTGGTGCCGCCCGATTCGCACCTTTGTCTGGCCGGGGTCCGTCCTCGCGTCGCCCCGCCCGGAGCCGTTCGCGCCATGTCGGTCAGGCCGGATTTCTGCGTCCGGCTGGTCCGACGATCTCTCCATCTCCTGTTCCTGTCTGGACCCGTTGGCGGGCACCAGCCCCGCACACGCTCGGAAGCGCTGCGCAATCAGGACGATAGAGGGCTTTCGCTCAACAAGATGTCAACAGACCCGGGCTCCACCTCAATATTTCCTCAACAGCCTCAAGACGTAGCTGTCTCGCGGAGCCAGCGCATCAGCTCCTCGGAGGGAACCGGCCGAGACACGTAGTACCCTTGGACCTTATCGCAACCCATCTCCGCCAGCGTTCCGGCTGTGGCCTCGTCCTCGACCCCTTCCGCGGTCACGGTCAGCCCCAGTCGATGGCCCAGATCAATGGTCGTCGCCACCACAAGCCGCTCTCGATCCGTCCTCCTCATTCCGGCGACGAAGGAAGAGTCGATCTTCAGCTCGTCCAAGGGCAAGCGTGACAGGTACGAAAGCGAGGAGTAGCCCGTTCCAAAATCATCCACCGAGATCCCGACACCGAGCGCCTGGAGCTGCCCCAGGACGTACCGCGCATTGTCGGGATCCACCATGAGCGTGCTCTCGGTTACTTCCAGGATGAGGGCGTGGGGATCCAACCCAGCCCCGCCCAGTAGCTCGCTCACCGCGGGCACCAGGTCTTGCCCGTGCAGGTCTCGCGTCGACAAGTTCACGCTCACGGTAAGGGGCAAGCCCGCGGCGCTCCACGTTTCGGCCTCATTGATGGCGGTCCGGAGCGCCCAAATCGTCAACGGTTTAATCGCATTCCAGCGTTCGGCGAGATGGATGAACTCAGATGGCGGAACGAAGCCCTGTGAAGGGTGCGCCCATCGCGCGAGAGCCTCGACCTCTTCGATACGTCCCGTGCGCAGTGTGCGCTTCGGCTGGTAGTACTGAACGAGGCGGTTCTGCTCGATCGCCTCGCGAAGCTCGGCGCGCATGGCTAGTCTGCGCACGGTGCGGCCGTCGTCTTCTGAGCGATACACCGCGCAGGGAAGGTGCATTTCGCGCGCGTTTTGGACGGCGACGTCCGCGTGCCGAAGGAGCTCCTCGCCATCTTTCCCGTGCATTGGGTACAGAGCGATTCCCATGCTGGCACTCAGGGCGATCCGGTTGCGGTCAATGAGAAACGGCTCCTCGAATGCTGCCGCGACGCGCTCCGCTACGTTCAGCGCGCTGACCTCGTCGCTGTCCCGCAAGAGCGCAACGAACTCGTCGCCGATCAGCCGCGCAAACGTGTCGGAAACGCGAAGGGTTGCCCGTAGGCGCTGCGCCACCATCGCCAGCACCGCGTCGCCCAGCGTGTGTCCGAGCGCCACGTTCACGTCCTTGAATCGATCGATGTTGATCAGGAGCACCGCCAGCGGCTCGCGCTCGCGAGCCGCCACGAGACACGCGCGCTCGAGCAGGTCTTGGAGCAGCGGGCGGCTCGGCAAGCCCGTCAGCCGGTCGTACATCACCTGCTGCAGGACCGCGTTCTCGTCGAGCTGCTTTCGCCTGGTGACGTCGTGCAGATGAAGCAGCAGGCCGCCTATCTGCGGGTCGGCTGTACAGTTGCGTATGGACGCGCCCACCCAGCGCCAACCCCCGGTAGGCGCAGCCACCCGAAATTCCTCGTAGCTGGTGTCCCCTTCGCGCGGCCCGACAGCGGCGATCGCCAACCGGAGCCGCTCCACGTCTTCTGCGTGCACGAGCGCGAAAACATTCGTGGACGCCATGTCGCGCGGTGGATGACCCAGAAGCACCTCAGTGGAGCTTCCGGCGTAGCGGATCGTGCCGTCGTCCGAAACCACGAGCAGCCCCGACGCGGTCTGCTCAGCAAGCGCGCGGAGCGTCGATTCGCTTGGCGAGCCGTCGCCTTGCCAGCCGTCCTTGTGCGGCTCCACTCGATCCTCCGTGCTTCGCGCTGCGGGTGGACTGCCCACGCACCACCGTCGCGGGTTCCAAGCGGATGTCCTCGTCTACACGGTCCGCGTCAAATGATATCGCCCTCCCCGAGGCGGAATGTACAGATTCGTAATCACTCAGTAATAGACATGTAATGATCCGCGGTCGTATCTTTCGCTCCGCTCACAGCGCGACAGCCCCAGTCGCGTGCGATCAGGACGAAATGGACCAAAATTGGCTCCCGCGGACCGTCTGCAGGCCCCTTCTCGCCGTCCGGGGCGCCTCCCCAGCAGTCAGCAGATTTCGGACGCTGTGGCTTGCTTATCGCTCACGGTGGTCGCCCGCGGGATGCATCAATGCCGCGGCTCTCGCGCTCGCCACGATCTACGGCCTGGTCATTCTCCAGGGCGTCGTGCGTGACGGCCTCTATGCGTGGGCCGGTTCCGATTTCCGGGCCTATCGAGCCGCCGCGGAGGTGGCGCACGATTACGGCTATGCCAAGGTCTACGACTTGCAGCTGCTCGGCGCCTTCGAGAGCCACCTCGTCGGCTTTTCGGAGCCAGGGCAGTTCCGCACGAATTTTGTCACCGTGGACGTGCCCTATCTCCCCGCCTACCTGGTCTTGTTCCAGCCGCTGCTCCTCGTCGATTGGACGACCGGATTTGCGATCTGGAGCGCCCTGAGCCTCGCGGCGATCACGGCCTATCTCCTCGTGCTCAAGCGATCCACGGGGATCCATTCGTCGCGCAGCATCGGGCTCGCCGTCGTGCTCTCGTTTCCGTCCTTGTATTCATTGCGGTGGGGCCAGGTGAACCCTTTTCTGTTGATCGCGCTCGGAGAGTTCCTCCGACTCGGGATGCGTGGGGCAGACTACCGGTCGGGTCTCTGGCTAGGCGCGCTTCTCGTCAAACCCCAGACGTTGATCCTCTTCGCACCGGCTCTGGTCATCGCCCATCGATGGCGAATGCTCCTTGGACTCCTCACCATGGCTGTCGCCGTCATCCTCGTCTCTCTGGCGGTCGGAGGTGTCGAGGCCCTCGCGAGCGAGGCCCAGCTCATTCTGTCGTACTCGGCGGACGGCATCACGGCGCAGCCAAGTATCATGCCGAACTGGCGAGGCATGGCCGTTCGGCTTGCGACGCAGATCCCGCCGACGATTGCCTGGTCGGTCGCGATCACGGGCATGCTGCTCACCGCCATGTGTGCGCTGTCCCTGTGGCACCGAGCACGACGCCCTCATTCACGCGCATTCGCGACAATGACGCTCGGGACCCTCGCGGCGACCTGCAGTGTGACGTGGTATTCGCTTATCGACACCGGCCTGCTACTCAGCGCGCCACTCTTCTACCTGGCCGGCCGGGGACGCTTGCCCGTGCGCATCGCCGCCGCGTGGATTCTCGCCCCGTACCTTGCCCTCTTCGCGGCCGCCATCGATCTCAGTCTCAACCCGATCGCGCCGTTTCTCGCCAATTTGCTCCTCGTCACGTGGAGCGCGCTCACATTCCACCGGTCTGCGGTCCCTGAGTCCACAGCGATGGCTCACGAGGTGGAGTGGTCGACGGACGTACCTCTCGGGTGACAACGGACAGGAGCGCAAATCGCCGATCGGCCGGGGGCTCGTCCCTACCGTAGCGCGCTCGCCGGGAGCGCGGCCGCATCACCGATGTCCATTCCGGCCGCCTGCCAGGGCGTGTCGCTCGGCACGACTCGACTGAAGACGGCGAGCCGGTCGTATGGGATCGTAGGATCGAGGCCAGGGGGCTCTCGTCCGTCCTGTACCGCTCGCACCGCGTCCAGCAGGCGCTGCCGAAGCCGAATGGTGACCACGTCGGCCAGCCCCAGATGCTCTCGTGTTCGGTCGTAGATCGGCCCCATGGACTCGATCATCGCCATATCCTCGTGGGGTCGGCCGGGAATGCCGGAGAACGTGCGTTTGGCCCGCATCGCACCTCGGTCCTGCAGGTACCGATTCTCCAGCCGACGCTTGATCTTCCGCCCGGACTCGTCGATGTCGACGCCCACCACCAGAAAGCGATCCGGCTCGATTTGGTCTACCTCCATGCTGGGATGGTAGCGAATCTCGTAGTACCAGTTGCTGTAGTCATCCGCTGGGACGAACAGGTGCACACCCCACGGGTGCGCGCCCACGTCGCAGCTCGCATCGCCCCAATTTCCCGATTCGGGACCGGTGACGTACGAGGTGAATGGCACGACGAACGGCCGAGCGGAGACTGCCTTCCCGCCCCCCGGGTCTCGAGGATCAGGCTGCGTCGCCACGTGAACCAGGCCGTATCGTGTATCGACAACCTCGACGCGGCGGGGCTTCTGACGCAGATGGGCCTGTTCATCCGGATACCGCATGATGTCGCGCCCATCGTGCAGGACCGGATTGTGGGAGCGGTCCATGGAGCCTTCGAGGCTCTGCAAGTAGTTGCACTCCTCGAAGACTTTCTTGATGGACCGATTCGGCGCCGGCACCAGAGTCCAATGGAAATCGGGGAATGGCGGCCGTGTTCCGCGGGGCCCAAGGTAGGCCCAGATCACGCCCCCCTGTTCGTGCACTGGGTACACGTCAGCCTTGACGCGGTCCCGGACGACACTCCCTTCGGGCTCACACGGCGTGTCGAGGAGATTCCCGTCGACGTCGCATTTCCACCCGTGGTAGAGACAGCGCAGGCCGCCTTCCTCGTTGCGCCCGAAATACAGCGCCGCTCCGCGATGCGGACAGTTCTCGGGCATCAGCCCGACCCGTCCGCGACTATCGCGAAAGGCGACCAGGTCCTCCCCCAACAGTCGGACACGGACTGGGTCACCGTCCGGCTCCGGTAGCTCGGACGACAGGCAGGCCGGCAGCCAGAATCGCCGAAACATCTCCCCGCCGGGCGTTCCAGGTCCGGTTCGGGTGATGAGCTCGTTCTCTTCCTTGGACAGCATCATCAGTCTCCCAAGTCAAACTGTGTCCCGCGCTTGCTCGGGGACGCCCGCGTGATCGCCCATATGGCGGACGGTCGCCGGATGACCGAGCGTAGTGTACGCAGCCCGCGAGCCGCGCACAACGCGTCTATCGCGTTGGGACACGCGTCCAAATTCGGGAATCCAGCCCGAGTCCAGTCGTTGGATCCGCGGGACGAACCGGGATCGACAGCGGGCAGGTCATCTCCCATAATGCAGTGCTCTGACCGATACGACGTGGTGAGGCTGCCATGGGACTTTTGAACCGCCTTGGATCCGCGAATCCATCCAGTCCCCCATCTCCTGAATCGGCAACCGCGACACCGGGAGGGTCTCAGGCCACCAGTGATTCGACCAATGCAAGAGCCACGGCGGGGCCGCCGGAAACCATTAGCTCGGACGCGGACCTGAAGAGCTGGGTGAAGACCAGAATCGTCGCCAATCTGGAGCGCCGCCCGGGCGCCGCCACCAAGTCCGGCATGCGCCAGCACATCCGCGAGCTCTTCGACCAGATCGTGGAAAGCCAGACGATCGAGCTATCCGAATCGGCGCTGGAAAGCCTGTTCGAAGTCATCGTCGCGGACCTCATAGGCCTGGGCCCCCTCGAGCCGTTCGTGCGGGACCCGACCGTCGAGGAGGTCCTCGTCATCGGGCCGCAGCAGGTCTACATCCGGGAGGGGGGCAAGTTCCATCTCACGGACGTGCAGCTCGACAACGAATCCCAGGTTCGCCTCTTCATCGACCGATTGGTCGCGTCGGATGGGCAGCGCGTGGATGAGTCCAACCCCGTCTGGCTCGGCTCGCTGTCCGATGGCAGCCGCGTGTCCGTGGCGATCCCGCCGGTGTCCGCGCGTGGGTCCGTCATCGCCATCCAGCGACCGCGGACCGAGCAGCTGAGCGCCAGTGACCTGCTCGGGCGCGAATTCCTCACCGGCGAGATGGTGGCGCTGCTGCGTGCCTGCGTCATGGCGAAGCTCAACATCGTCGTGACCGGCCCACCCGGCGCGGGAAAGACGACGCTATTGAATCTCCTCTGCTCGTTCATTCCCGCGGGGGAGTTCGTTACCATGGTCGGGAGGGGCCCCACTCTGCTCGGCGACGCCCCGGTGGTCGCTCTGGAAGAACGGCCTGCTGATGCGAGTGGCCACGGCGAGATCGGAGCGACTCAACTCCTCCGCAATGCCCTGGCCCTCCGTCCCGACCGAATCGTTCTTGCTCAGTGCACTGGCCCCGAGGCGCTGGATATGCTGGAGGCCATGACTCGCGGCGTCCGGGGATGGCTGACGGCGGTCGAGGGCGCATCGCCGACCCAAGCCCTCGGCTGGGTGCAGCACCTCGCGTCATCCGCCGGTACCCATGCCACACCGTCCGCTATCCGTGAGTGGATCGCCGCGTGCGTGGACGTGGTCGTCCACGTGGACCGAGGGGGCGACGGAGCGCGCAAGGTCACCAGCATCAGCCAAGTCGCCGGGCTCGACGCGGCCGGCCAACTCGCGCTCAACGACGCATTCCGATTCGAGATACCGCATGATGGGGCGGCCGCCGGGCGATTCGTTGAGACCGGTCAAGGCTCCGGCCTGATTCGTCGACTGCACGACGCGGGGATCACCCTCCCGGATTGATCTCCGCCGCATACCGCTGACTTTGCAGGGAGGACGACGGAACGTGGAGAGCCCATTCATCGTCGAGAGCCTCGATCACATCGTGCTGCGCGTTCGAGATCTGGAGAAGTCGATCGCCTTCTATGAGATGTTCGGGGGTCGCACCGCTGCGACCGGCGCCGTCAACACGCCCATGGCGCTTGGTCCCGCGACCCGCGTGTTGCTCCATCACGAGCCCAACTACACGCCGCGGCCGGACGGGCAAAATCTCCAGCACCTCGCCCTGTTTCTCAGGACCGATCGCAGCATCGACGAGCTGCTGGACTACGTGCGCGCCCACGGCGCCAAGCCGTGGGACGGCCCGAAGGACGTGGGCCGCGGCTGGATCCAGTTCCGCGTCAATGACCCGGACGGCAACGAGATCGAGCTGCGGGTCACTCAGGCCGAGAGGTAAGCCTCCGGATCGAGGTGGAAGAAGTCGCAGACGTTGCCGCTCAACATCTGGGCCCGCTCGTCTTCCGGCACCCCCGCGAACGTCACCTCGATCGCCTGCTGCGACTCCGGCCAATCGCTCTCCGCGTGGGGGAAATCGTTCGCCCACATCATGCGGTTGACACCGATCTCGTGGCGCATGCGTACGCCGACCGGATTCTTCATGAATCCCCAGTAGAAGTGCTCGCGCACGTACTCGCTGGGCATCCGATCGAGCTTGCGCACGCCCAGATAGCGCGACGACCAGGAGATGTGACGCTGGTACTGGTCGTCGAGCGTCTCCAGGAAGTGAGGCAGCCAGCCCACCATCGTCTCGGCGAAGTAGAAGCGCAGACCGGGGAAGCGCTCGAACAATCCGTCGAAAATCATCTGGACGGCGTTTCCGGCGCCGCGCACCGCGTACATCGTGAACTTCGAAAAGGGATCGAGGCCCCGGGCCACGTCCCGCAGATCGTACGGCAGCCCGGCTTGCTCCCACGGGAGTGGGAATGGCGGGTGGCCAGCATCTGCCCCGGCCCCGGCAAGGTACATGTGCGCGGTCAGAGGCATGTTCAGCTCGAGCGCGCGCTCCCAGAAGCGGTCGTCCTCGGGCGTGGGATACTCCTGACCGCTGGGATACCGCGTCAGGCAGACGCCCTTCAGGCCGCTGGCGGCGCAGTACTCCAGCTCCGCCACCGCGTCATCGATCCCGGAGTCCGGAATCATCCCCATGGCCATCAGCCGATGCGGCGATGCCGTGCAGTACTCCTCCGCCAGGAACTCGTTGTAGGCATGGATCACGGCCGCATAGGCCGCGACGTCCTTCGCCTTGATCCGTCGGTAGGAGTCGGCCCCAGCGGGCGATGCGTACATGATCTCCCCGTCGACCCCGTCGATATCTTGCTCCTGCAACCGCTGCTGAGGGCTCCCTCGACCGGGGGCTGAATCGAATCGACCGAGGTTGGGCGTCCGTTTCTCGTACGGAAGGCCCGAAAGACCAGCGGTACACATCTCGGGCCTGCCATCCAGCACGACCGTCGCGTCGGTCCCGTCCGGCAGCTGAATCGTCTTCGGGGCGCAGTCGCGGTACTTGGGTGGCACGCGCCAGGTCCAGCGCTCCGCGGCGATCTGCAGGTGTGAGTCGGCTGAGATGATCGGATAGCTGCGAGCCATCGGGTCCTCCTCGTCGGTGCGGGAAGTTGCCGCCATTGTCGCTTCGTTACCTGAACTCCCACTCGTACACGTTCCATGCGAGGTTCGACTCCGGAACGGCGATAGCGGGACCTGTCAACCCTCGAACGTAGGCGAACGGCTGCGCGCTGAAGAAGAGCGACACCAGCGGTAGGTCGTCGCTGTAAATGCGAAGCATCTGACGCACCAGGTCCACGCGCTCTCCGCGATCCAGCGTGGTGTTGAAGCTGCTGAGGATCCGGTCAAACTCCGGGGAGACCCAGCCACCGCGATTGCCTCCAACCCATCGGTTCGCCTGGCTGGGGATCTGGCTAATCGCCAGGTAGTTCAGCGCGGAATCACCCAGGTTTGTATTGCTCGTGAACATCGAAGGGAATGTCGCGCGGACCTGCCCATCCCGCGACTGCGCGGACGGGAGCACCTTCTGTTGAATATCGAACCCCGCGCGACCGAGCCCATCGGCCATCACGAGAATCTCGCGAACGAAATCGGGATTCTGATTCGTGACCAGCTCGAGCGACAGCCGCCCGTCCGCTCCTTGGTAGAAGCGGTCGCTCCCTTTGACGAAGCCGGCCTGACTCATCAGCGCCTCAGTGGTTCGGGGATCATACGGATACGTCGTGATGGAGTCATCCAGGGCCTCGCCCCATGCCGAGCCTTCCCAGATGGGCGTATCGGCGAAGATCGCCTGGCCCGCGTACACGGCCTCGTTTATCGCCTGTTTGTCGATGGCGTGCGCGATTGCCTTTCGTACGCGGACGTCGAGAATGGCGTTCGGATTTGCTAAATCGGGGCGAAGCTGGAAGGCCGTGGCGTGCCAGGCGTTGGGCCAGCGAAAGACCGCGCCATCGTTCGTCTGGGCCCACTGCGCCCGTAAGGTCTCGGCAGCCTGGGCGATCGAGCTGTCCGTCGCCACGTGCGCCTCCCCCGAAAGCAGCGTCGCCATCACCACGTTCTGATCGTTCCCGAATCGCAGCTGGATGCGAGCGATCTTTGGCGCGCCCAGCGGGTAGCCTTCAAACCGGATCGCGTCGATGGACCCGCCCTGCTGCCATTGCTGCATGCGGTAGGGTCCCGCTCCTATGTATTCGGGTCCCCAGAACGAATTGGTGGCGAACGCATCGCGACCGGTCGACGCCATCTGATCGAAAGCGCCCGCCAGGATGTGCTGCGGGAGCGGGGGGAACTCCCGGTTGTACAGCGAGAGGGTGTTGGCATCGGGGTAGGGCACGCTCCAGTTGATCACGAAGTGCTCGCGATCGAGAACTTCCAGGTCTGTGATCGACGACATGGGCGGCTGGCTGGCGAGGCCAAGCTCGGGCGTGGAATACACGTGCCAGGCGAACTCGAAGTCGTTCGCGGTGAGCGGCTCGCCGTCGTGCCACGTGAGATTGGGCCGCAAGGTGTACAGAGTGCGCATGGTGCCATCGGGAAACACCTGCCACGTATCGGTGTGGAGCGCGGGGATGCTTGCGAGCAGCTCGGGTTGAGGTTGGCCCCGGGCATCGATGAGGGTGGGCAGCGCGTTGAAGATGCGCAGCGCGACGTGGAGGCCTGCTCCCTTCTGGACAAATCCCCTCGTTGCGACCGTGGCCGGTTCCACGCCGACCAGAATCACCAGCGGGCGGTCTGCCTGCCCCGTGTCCCTCGGCGCTGTTGATTGGCCGACGCTTGCGGGTGTGGTCGTGCATCCAACCAGAGCGGTGACCAGAAGCACGAATGCGCGGGACGCGTGCCACCGCACCCTGTCGCGAAGTACCCACAGGATCCCCCGTCCCATGCCTTTCTCCTGCCCATCGGAAATCGTGCGATGGCACCATGATACTGATCGGCGGACCGGGACACATCATGGCCAATCTTCTGCGGCGACGCTGTGCCGATTCGAGCGCGAAGCGCCGTATCGTGGCGCGCCCATCCGGTACTATGGGCCCGTGACTGAGGTTGCGCCCCCCGGGCGAGCCGGCGGCCGTGCAGAAGGAAACGCAGTTTCGTGGAATGCGTTTCTGTCGATCTATTTCCCCGCGATGCTCCTCGCCCTGGGGACCGGCGTCGCACTGCCCGCCATCCCGCGGATCGCGAAATCGTTCGACGTGAGCTTTGGCCTTGCGAGCTTCGTCGTCACGTCATTTCTCATCGGGGGAATGGTCGGCACGCTGCCGACAGGATGGGTGATCGACCGGTTCGGACGCCGCCCGGTGATGATCGCCGGCCCGATCCTCACCGCCGCCATGGCCCTGCTTGTCATGACCGCCCAATCCTTCCCGGAGCTGCTGATCTATCGCTTCTTCGACGGTTGGGCAGCGCAGATGTGGCTTCTCGCCAGGCTGGCCCGGATCTCGTTCGGGGCCGCTAGCAGCCAACGTGGCCGGCAGGTGACGTGGATGTACGGGATGGACAACGTCGGCCGACTGGCGGGACCGCTGGTCGGCGGGCTGATCGCCGCGACGTGGGGTGATCGAAGTCCCTTCGCCGCGTACGCCGTCCTCGCCCTCCTGGCGCTGATCCCGACCGTCAAGCTGGCGCCGGAGATCCGGCCAGTGCAGGTGGAACGAAGCCGGTCTGCACCGAGCCAAACGCGTCGGCCCAGTCTGCGGGAGATCGTCTTGCCGCGCCTCCAGTATTTCGGCGTCGCGTTCTTCTCAGCCATGGCCCGCGGACCCATATTTGCCGGCGTCATGCACCTGTACGCGGCGTTCGCCTACAACCTCGACGCACAAGCCATAGGCGTCCTCGCGACCACGACGAGCGTCATGGCCCTTCCCGTGAGCTTTACCTCCGGGTGGCTGATGGATCGCTTCGGCCGCAAGATCACCATGGTGCCCGGCTTCCTCGGCGTGAGTCTCACGATGCTCGGCGTCGCGGCCACTGCGTTCCTCCAGCTCCCACTCGGCTGGTACGTCGCGGCGTTTCTCTGCGCCGCGGCGGCGCAGAGCCTCACCGGCGGCTCGGTGCAGACGATTGGCGCGGACGTGGCGCCCGACGGCGCACGCGGGATGTTTCTGGGTCTCTGGCGTTTCACCGCGCAGATCGGGACAGCCGCGAGCCCCTCAATCTTCGCCTTTCTGGCCGACCACAGCGGCTACGGCTTCTCGTTCGTCTACGTCGCCATGGCGGCGGCTGTCGTCGTCGTGCTGCTCATCGCCTACGTGCCCGACACGCGGGCGAGCCACGAGCCGGCGCCAGCGTCCGTCCCTGTCCCCGCTCGTTAAGCGAGGCTCACTCCTGGCCCCTTGCGGCGCTCACGACTCCTCATACACGCGAGCGATGAAGCCACTCGCGTCCAGCTCGCGCACGAAGCGCTCGTCGACGAAATCCCCGGGATCCGCGCTCGCAGCCGCCGGAAGGTCCCGCGCGATGATGCGAAGCGCGGTGGCCAATCCGTCTGTGCGCGGATAGGGCGCCTTCGGCATCCCGGGCATCGTCAGGTCGTAGTGCGTCTCCATCAGCGAGCGGTCGCGCTCGCCGGTGAACTCTTGCAGCACGCCGACCGTGAACGCGCGGTCCGTTCTGTACCGGTGGAGCCCTTCGATGTACGCGGCGATGAAGGACCGGGCAATATCCGGATGGGCGGCGACGTAGGGTCGCCGGGCCGCGATTCCTCCCAGCGAATAATTCAGCCCGTATTCCGCGAGATCGACGACCAGGTGGCACCCTCTACGCCGCGCCTCGATGGCTGCGGGAGGCGTGAGGACCACCGCGTCGTATTCCCCGCGCAAGAGCGCGTCGATCTGGCTGGCCTGGCTGCCCGCATGCGGAACCAGCGTCGTTCCGCCGATCCCCTCCCGGCCAAGCTGCTCGTGGAGGAACACGGTGAGCAGATCGGTGATCGCCCCATCCCCACTTCGCGCCAGCCGCGCCCCAGCGAGGTCGCGCTTGCTGCCGAGGCCGGGGCGGCCGACCAGAAATTGCTGATTGATCCCGAGGGCGAGGAACACCACGTCCGCTTCGCCGGTCAAAACCATACGAAGCATGGAGGGCGCGGCGAGGTTCCCGAACTGAAGCTCGCCCGCCATGAGTCCGTCGACGACGCTTCGCGCTCGGCCGCGGTCCTGCGGTTCGACGGCAAGCCCATGCTTTTCGAAGAGACCGGCTCGAACGGTGATGAGCATCGGTCCGGCCCCCTGGGCGGGCGTGGCGTACCCCGCCGCGATCGGCGTCAGCTCATCCATGCGCACCTCGTGTCACGTCGAGTACGGGAGAGCCGGGATCCTCGCGCCCGCCCATCGTATCGGGTCGCTCAATCGTCCGCCGCGGCCCACAGCCCCCAAACGGGCTTCACCTGGATGCCGGGCATGATCTCCCAGTGCTCGCCCATGTCGCGGGTGAGGGCGATCGCGCCTGGGCCGGTATCGACGTTGGGATAAGGATAGCGCCCCAACCCGGTGAACACGGCATTGCGATCGTGCGGGTGCGGGACGAAGCTCCACGCGCGCTCCCGCATATCCTCCGGAAGGCCCGCGCCGGCTCCCACCCGATGCCAGGATTCACCGCTGTCCAGGCTGCGAAAGATTGCGCCGCGCGCGCCCTCCGGTCGGTTCCACGAGCCCGGCGACTTATCGCCCGTCGAGATGAGCATCACCGGGTCTGCTGTGGGATCCTGAGATGGCACGACGATGAATTTGTAGAAATAATCGCGCGTGAAGCCGTTCTCGGCGCGCGTCCAACCACGCGCCAGATCCGTCGTCGAGAAGAAGCCGCGGGCCGTCGCGGCAAAGTATTGGGCGCGCCCCTGCAGCTTCGTCACCATGTGGATGTCCACGTAGTCGATGCCCTCCGTGGCGTCCTCCCACGTCTCGCCCCGATCGTCGCTCCGGATCACGCCGCCGTGCTCCAGCGCCAGCACGATGTGCTTGGGGTTTTCCGGATCCACGAAGATGTTGAGAATGTGGCTCTCTTCGCCCAAGACGGGATAGATCTGGCGGGCGCGGATCTCGGGCGGCAGCTCTTGGAGCCCCGTCAACTCCTCCCAGTGCTGACCGGAATCCTCGCTTCGATACAGATGCACCGGCGCGGTCCCCGCGTAGATGACGCGATCGTCGGTGGGATCGACCGTGAGTGACCAGACATCGTGCTCCAGCAGCTTTGTCCAGCTCCGGCCGGCGTCGTCTGTCCGGTAGACGCCGTCATGCTCGACGCCGGCGAACACGCGCTCTGGCGTGGAGCGGGAACCTGCCACCGCCCGGCAGGGTTCCTTCGGGATGCCCGGCCCAACGACCTCCCAGCCGGCGAGCCCCTCGCGCCACACGGAAAGCCCGCGTTCGGTCCCCGCGTACAACCGGACGTGCCCGCTCATCGCAGCCCTCCCATGTCATCGGCCTGCGCCACTGTAGGCTCGAGGCGAGCCGGCGTCAATGGTTCAAGCTGCGAGGGTGACGCAGCCGCTCTCACCGTGGCTGTGGCGCCACCGACACGGCCGACACCGGTGCGGGAACCTTCTGCACTGCATCGATATAGACCTGGATGTTGGTGTCGATCAGCTCATTCATGGGGTCCCGAATTACTCCGATCGGGTCCTCACCGTGCTGCACCTTGTCGATCTCCCGACGGAGCAGCTTGCGGAGTAGCACAACTCCCTTATCGGCCGTCGCGAGTCGCTCGACGGTGCGATCGGAGATCGCCCCCTGGGTTTCAAGGACCGTGTTGTCCTGGTATAGAAGCTGGTCCATGCGATAGGTGGCAAACGGATGGCGGGCGTTGGCCGGCGTTTTGCCGACGGTTTCATCGGCGTACCTGATCCGTCCAGAAGGGTCCCGGCCGGCCGCGGCCCGCGCGTCCGTCGGCGACGCATTGCCGAGACCCAGATCAATGAGAAAGCTGAACCGCCGCGTGTGGGTGTCGTCGATCGGCACTTTAAAGTTCAAGATGTTGTAAATGCGCTGACAGGTGGGAAATATGAGCAGGTCGGAATCGTCGTAGCCGTCTGCGTCCACCCGGTGGCGACTAATTCCGAACGCGGTCTCCGTGTAGTCGGTCGACGCGAGCTGGTCAATCAAACCCCGCGCTGTGTTCATGCCATCCACACCTCGCTGGCGCGTGGCCTGGTGAAGGATCACCGTGTGGGTTTGATCCACGTGATTCTCCATCGTCTGCAGCCAGTTACAGTCCAGGCTCTCCAGGCGTCGAATGCTGGAGATCACTCCCCGTTCGGTGACGTCGTAGCGCTGGAGCACGGGCGCCGGCGCTGGCCCCATGTACGTCCAGTACATGCCGTAACGCTCGACGACCGGATAGGCGCGGTGCTTGACCGTGAGATAGAACTTGCTGTCGGGCGGCTCTGCCGGCGTCTCGAGACAGTTGCCCCGCGTGTCGAATAGCCAGCCGTGGTAGGCGCACGCAATACCGCGCTCCTCGACTCGGCCGTACAGGAGTGAGGCGCCACGATGGGAGCAGTGGTCGGCGAGGAGCCCCACTCTACCGCTCTTGTCGAGGAAGAGGACGAGGTCCTCGCCCAGCATCCGAATGTATTTCGCGGGACTATCCGAGCAGACGTCCGACACAAATGCGACGGGATGCCAGTAGCGGCGAAGAAGCTCACCGCCCGGCGTCCCCGGACCCACTTGCGTAAGGAGTCGGTTTTCCTCCGCGGTCAACATGGCAGCCCCCCAAAAATCGTGGTCCTGAGTATAGATGACGCGTATCCACGCGCGCGGTTGCCTCGATATCGTTCGTCCCGTGAACCATTTTGGGATCCCCCGTACAATGGCCGACAACATTGGCCCCAGTGTAGGTCGTAATTTGGAGGAAGGATGCTCAGCCGCGAAGAAAATGAGCTTCTCACCCGCGTCGGTCCGGGCACGCCGATGGGAGAGATGATCCGACGATTCTGGGTGCCGGCCTGCCTGTCGGAAGAGCTACCGGAGCCGGATTGCGACCCCATCCGCGTCCGCCTCTTGGGCGAGGACCTGGTGGCGTTCCGCGACACGTCCGGCCGCGTCGGGCTGATGCAGCACCGGTGTCCGCACCGGGGCGCATCGCTGTTCTTCGGCCGCAACGAGGAGGGAGGGCTGCGCTGCCTCTACCACGGGTGGAAGGTCGACGTGGAGGGGAAGATCCTCGACACGCCGTGCGAGCCGTCCGAGAGCATGATCCGCCACCACGTAACGCACCGCGCCTATCCGACCGTCGAAGCCGGCGACGTGCTGTGGGCCTACCTCGGACCCAGGGAGAAGCAGCCGCCCTTCCCCAACTATTGGTGGACGAACGTGCCGGCCAGCCACCGCGTCGTCGGGAAGATCGACTACGCCTGCAACTACCTCCAGGGGTTGGAGGGCACGGTGAGCGATGCGCACAACAGCGCCCTCCACGCGGGTTTTGCGTTGATGCACTGGACGCCTGATCAGATCGAGCGCATACGCGGGATCCGCATGGTGGGCACCGTGGGCTCGGAGGCGGCGCTTCCGCACACGTTGGATATCGTTGATACGGCCTACGGCTTCCGTTACGGGAGCGCGCGACGCGATCGACCCGCCCCAGAAGGGAAGAAGGTCCTGAACATGACGCCGATGCTGCTCCCGTTTCACGTCTGGTTGCACGAGGTCCCACACATGTTCGTGCCCGCAGATGACGAGCACACGTGGCTCTACGACGTGCGTGCTTCTGAAGTGCACGCGATCGACCGGGATACGGAACTCGCGCAGCGCGGCGAGCGCGTTGGGGAGGACCTCGCTCCTGACCACCACAAGCTCCGCACCCTGCAGAACAACTACCAGCAGGATCGCACAGCGATGCGGGAGCGGCGGGAGTACTGGAGCTACTCGGGGATCCCCTGGGGAAAACCGCTGCAGGATATGCTGGTCACCGAGAGCATGGGCCCGATCTACGATCGGGAGACCGAGCATCTCGGGATGAGCGATACCGTTGTCGTTCACCTTCGAGCGCGCATGCTGGCGGCAGTTCGGCGATTCATGGAATCGGGGGAGACGCCGGCGGAGGACAGATCCATCCGTTGGGATCTCATCCGAGGGGGAACATCCGTCGTCCCCGTCGACATCCCATGGTCGGCCCTCGAATACCCCGACGAGGCCGAGTCAGGCGTTCGCTGATGCTTCCGTGTATCGGAACCAGGAGAGCATGAGAATAATGACGTATTCATGCATGTCGGGCGACAGTCACGTCCAGTTCGAGGCGGAAACCTATGCGCACCGCGTTCCTGAGAAATTCCGCGACAAGCTGCCCCAGCGGATCAAGCTGCCGAACGGCGGGGATGGACGGCGCTATCCAGACGGCACGACGTTCGTCGGCAGCACCGGACACTACGCGGGCCATAGTCCCGAGACGTTCGATCCGCGCCTCGTCCATTTCGACGAGGAGGTCGGCCACGGTGGTCCCGAGCAGCGACTGAGGGAGCAGGACGCGGACGGCGTCGACGCCGAGATCCTGTACACGATCTGGGGTCGGCGGGGCTTCGACACGGAGACCACCAAAGCCGTCGTTCATGCGTACAACGCCTATCTCGCCGAAGAATTCTGCTCCTACGCGCCCGATCGGCTGCTCGGGATCGGGCTCCTTCCCCACAGCGGGTTGGTGGACGACGACATCGCGGAGATGGAGCACTGCAAGAAGCTGGGGCTCACCGGCGTCGTCGTGTACAAGTGGCCGAACGGCCAGCGCTACCCCACGCCCGAGGACGACCGGTTCTGGGCCGCGGCGCTCGATCTTCAAATGCCCATCAGCGTGCACACGGCGATGAACATTCGGCGCGCAGAATACGGCGAGTTCTCGATCAAGTACCCGATCGAGCCCGACGGCTGGGAGCGGCCGCCGATCTGTATCGTGGACCGGATGTCGCGCTACGGCACGACCCACTGCGGCTGCCTCGAGTTGACCGAAATGATCATGACGGGAATCTTCGACCGCTTCCCGGCCCTGCACATCTACTTTGCGGAGAATCAGATCGGCTGGATACCCATCTTCAAAGAGCAGATGGACATGATCTACGAGGTCAACCACGTTTGGGCGGAGCGGGCACTCGGACTCCATAGGTTGCGGCGAAAGCCGAGCGAGTACGTTGAAGAGCACGCGTACTGGGGGTTCTTCGATGACCCCATCGGCGTCAAGCTTCGCCACGAGGTTGGCATCGATCGCATTATCTGGGGAAGCGATTTTCCGCACGAGGTAACCCGCTGGCCCGAATCGCAGAAACTGCTCAGCCAGCAGCTCGCGGAAGTGCCCGCCGACGAGCGGCGGAAGATGCTCAGCCAGAATTTGATCGACTTCTTTCACCTCGACAGGTAGTGGAGGCGGCGGATGACAGCGTGGCTCCCAGATCCTCGCACCTCCATGCTGGTCCTGTCCGCGTTTGTGGTTGCCGCATGCATGCCCGCTCCTCAACCCGCTCAACGGGCGGGGCAGGCTGCGGAACCGCACGCGGAGCACGTGCTCGTTGTATCGATCGAGGGCGAGCCGCAATTCATCGCTGCGCTGGCGCCGATGGCTGGCCTGGGCGCCAGCGACTTCTGGACGCGCGCCTTCAGCGCGTTTCTGGACCTGTACGACGGCGATAGCATCTCTCACCCGTACCTCGCCGAGGCGCTGCCGGCTCTGCACGACGATAGCTGGGTGGTGTTCCCCGACGGGACGATGGAGACTCACTACCGCCTGAAGCCGAATCTGGTCTGGCACGACGGGGCGCCGCTCACCGCAAGCGACTTCGTGTTCACTTTTGAGAATGCGACGCCGGAGATCGGCTTTCGGACCGGCATCGCACCGTACAACCAGATGGATCGCGTGAGCGCGGACGACGACCGGTCGCTGACAATCCACTGGAAGGGTCCGTACCCCGACGCCGGGGTGCTTCTGGGAACCGGTTCCCGAATGGGACTGGTCCCGTTGCCGCGACATCTGCTCGAATCGACCTTTGCCCTCGGTGATCCAAAGGCCATCAGGGAGAGCCACTACTGGGACACGGAGTTTGTCGGTGCGGGGCCTTTTAAGCTCAGCCGTTGGGAGCCCGGCTCGTTCATGGAGGCAACCGCGTTCGACCAGCACGTTCTGGGGCGACCGAAGATCGACCGGATCCGGTTCATGTTCATCGGCGACCAAAACGCGGCGTTTGCAAACATGCTGGC
>DASRDP010000142.1 GCA_035652535.1 Chloroflexota bacterium | reverse complement strand
TGGTGGGGGAGGGAACGGCGGTGATCTCCTTCCAGAACGGCGTCGAGAACGAGGACGTGCTGGCGACCGTCCTGGGGAGCACGCACGTCCTCGGCGGGCTGGCGTACGTCACGTCGACGATCGCGAGCCCGGGCGTGATCGAGCAGCGGGGCGAAACGGCGCGGATCGTCTTCGGCGAGCTGGACGGGCGCGAATCGCCGCGAGCCCAGGGGTTTCTGGCGGCGTGTCGAGGGGCCGGAATCAACGCCGAGCTATCGCGCGACATCGCCGGCGCCATCTGGACGAAGTTTCTGTACATCTGCGCCTTCAGCGGCGTGTGCACCCTCACGCGCCAGCCGCTGGGCCCCGTCCTCGCGGATCCGGACACGCGGGATCTCTTCGTCACGTGCATGAACGAGGTGGCGGCAGTGGCCCGAGCGCGCGGGGTGCGGCTGGCCGACGACGTGGTGTCACGGCAGCTCGCGCTCGCCGACTCCTACGGGGCTGCCCTGAAGCCGTCGATGCTGGTCGATCTGGAGCGCGGCAACCGTCTCGAGGCGGAATGGCTCAACGGCGCCGTGGCGCGGCTGGGGCGGCAGGCGGGCGTCGAGGCGCCGGTCAACCGCTTCATCTTCACCGCGCTGAAGCTGCTGGCGGAGGGTCAGAGCCCGCCGCCGGCCGCGACGTAGTCCTCCCACGTATCGATGTCCCGCCCAGCTGCGGGATCGGGCATTGGCACCTCGGCCACGGCCTCCGGGTGGCGGCGAATCACCTCGCGTCCGCCCACGTCGCCGGTCAACTGGCTCAGCTCGTCAAAGAAGCGGCGCGCGAAGAGGACCGGATTTCCGCGCTGTCCGCCGTACGCCGAGACGAGGATCTCGCCCCGCCGCGCCTTCCAGGCGTCGACGAGGGCATTGTAGACCCGGACGTCGAGGAACGGCTGGTCGACGACGGAGTAGATGACCGCCGCGCATGCCGGGTCGGCGGCGAGTCGTTCCGCGGCCAGGCGCACGGAGGCGCTCTGACCTCGCGCGGCATCGGGATTGAGGAGGACCTCGACCGCGGGCGCGCGGTGGGCGTCGCCGGCCGGGACGAGCCGCTCCGCGAGGCTGTGCGCGAGCGCAGCGTCCTCCGGCCGGACGACGACGATGCGTCGGTCGATGTCGGAGGCGCCGATGGAGGCGCGGATGGCGCGTTCGAGAAACGTCGAGCCGTCCAGCTCGAGCGTCAGCTTCGACCGACCCATCCGCCGGGAGAAGCCGCTCGCAATGATGACCGCGGCGATGGAAGGATGATCCGGAATCGCTCTTTCCGTATTGCGTCGCAATTTGGAATTACAAGGTCGCTCGTCGTCGCGTCGCCGAACCCGGATGCCGTCCTCCGTATGCCTCTCTCTACATCGACGAAGAGGTGCGGCTCGAGGGGCGGGCGCGAAACGTCGGCGCCTTCACCCGGTTCCTGGAAGCGATGAGCTTTGCCCATGCCGGAGTTTTGAACTCGCCAACGTCGCCCGCGAAGGCCAGGTCGCGCGACGAACGGTCGCCGGGTACGTCGAGGTCCCGGAGGATCTGCTCCTCTCGTTCAGGCTCCCGATCTTTGCCCGGCGTGCGAGGCGAGCGACGATTGCGCACGCGAAATTCTACTTTTTCGATGTTGGCGTCTATGCGCGGAATTCCTCGCCGACCTCCATCCGTGGCGCGAGCTGCCGGTCCCCGCGCAGGGGAAGTCGGCCGGGCTACGCCAGGACGCGCGGCCGCTGCGACTGCGGGCCGAGGATCAGCTCGCCCCACTTCTCGGTGATCCGCTTGCGCATCTCCGGGCTCATCTCGGCGACCGGCGGGAACTCGCTGCGCCACTCGAACGGCCGGGTCGCGTCGATCACGAAGCGCGAGTTGAGGCCCTTCCGCGCCTTGGGGATCCGCGGGTCCAGCGGGCCGCTCCAGGCGCGCTTGATCAGGTCGAACGATTCCTCCGGCTCGGCGCGCGTGCACATGGCCCAGACGACGTCGTTGAGGTCGGTCACCTCGATGTCGTCGTCCACGACGACGACGTAGCGGCCGAGGTACGCGCCCGCGTGGCACATCGCGGCCACGTGGCCGGCCTGTCGGGCATGACCGCCGTAGCGCTGGCGGATGGAGACGGCGACGAGGAGCCGCGCGCCGCCGGCCTCGTGGCACCACACGCCGGTCACATCGGGCACGCCGGCCTTCTCGATCTGCTCCCAGACGAGGGCCGAGCGCATCAGACCGCGGTAGGAGGTCAACTCCGTCGGCGGCTTCCCCGGAGGTGAGCCCAGGATCACCGGATTATTGCGGTGGTACAGCGCCTTGACCTGCAGCACCGGCTCCGCGCGATGGTCCGAGGCGTAGTAGCCGGTCCACTCGCCGAAGGGTCCCTCCTCCGTCGTGTCGCTGGGGTACGCGTAGCCCTCCACGACGATCTCCGCGTCGGCGGGGAAGGGGAGGCCGGTGATTGGGCCCTTGATCACGTCCACGGGCTGGCCTTTGATTCCGCCCGCGTAGTCGTACTCGCAGACGCCCGGCGGCACCTCGACCGACGCGGCCATAAACAGGGTTGGGTCGTGACCAAACGACATGACGACGGGCATCGGCTCGCCGCGCGCAAAGTAGCTGTCGCGCATGATGCGGCCGTGCTTGCCCGGCGAGATGTAGAAGCCGAGACGGTCTTTCCCGACGACCATCACGCGGTAGCAGCCGAGGTTGATCCAGTTGTTGCCGCCGGCGGGGTCGAAGGTGACGTCGAAGCTGCCGGTGCCGATGTAGCGACCGCCGTCCAGCTCGTGCCACTTCGGCGTCGGGAACTTGTACATGTCGATGGTGTCCCCCTCGAGGACGTTCTCCATCACCGGACCGTCTTTGACGTAGTTCATGGGGATGGGGCTGACGTCACGCGACCGCTCGCGCCACAGGGGGAGCAGCTCGCGCATGCTGAGGCCGGTGGGCAGGCCCAGAACCAGCGCGGTTCGGCTCGCGGAGCCCATGCTATTGACGAAGACGCGATAGCCGGATGGGTAGTCCGGAATGTCGTCGAACAGCACGGCCGGGCCGTTGATCTGGTGCTGGGCGAGCTCGGTGATCCCGCCGATCTCCAGATCCCAGTGCGCCCCACGGACGGTTTTCAACTCCCCAAGGTCTTCAACCCGGTCGATGAAGGCCCGGACGTCAGTGAACGTCATCGCATCCTCCAGGAATGTGCGCTGGCGCGCCTGGCAGGACCCCGACTAGCCGTTCGCGCTGAGCTTGTCGAAGGGCGGGGCGTGCGTGGACAAGCTCACCAGGAACCGTTTCGCGCACTTTCTCGCATCCTGCTAGCCCAACTATGCGGCTTGCGCCGAACGCTGGTCAAGCGGGCCGGGTTCATCTCCGATATCCTGGAACACGCGGATCGCATCCGCCATCCGCGACGGACCGGCGCGGAACCACCCGGACGCCAGAGCCTGACGCTGGCGGACGGCAGGAGGAGGCAGACGTATGCAGATGGTCGCTCGCCAGAGCGAGGAATGGGAGAAGGAACTGTTTTCCGTCGGCGGGCTACCGGGCGGGGGACAGCTCGAGATCCGGATGACCGTGTCCGCGAACCATCCGGATCCGGACGTGCTGCGCGTGGCGCGGCGGGTCAAGCCATACAACCCAGCAAGCTGGTACGACGAATGGACGGCTGTGGCGCAGGAGAACGAGAAGCTGGCGGCCACGTTCGAAGCGGACGAGTGCGCGGTAACGGCGCACGAGTACTACCGGCGAGCGGCGGACTTCTACCGCCGGGCGCTGGTCTTCATGCCGGAGAGCGAGCCACGGATGCTTCCGACCTACGACAAGCTGCGGGAGTGCTTCGACAAAGCGTGGAGCCTGGTCCCTCCTCCGTTCGAGCGCGTGCAGGTCCCCTACGAGGGACAGGTCCTGGACGGGCTCTTCTACCCCGCGCGGGGAGTCGCCGGCGGCCGGGCGCCGGTCGTCTACAACTACGCCGGCGCGGATGGCATCTTGCTCCGGGGCGCTGAGGGGGAAGGCGGCGGCGCCGCGCAGTTCCTGCGCCGAGGCATGGCGTTTATCGACGTCGACGGGCCCGGCCATGGCGGCAGCCTGCGATTGAAGAAGCTCTATGCGCCGCCAGACAGCGAGCGCGTGGCGAAGGCGGTCATCGACTATCTCGTCACGCGCGCCGACGTCGATCCAGAGCGCATCGGGATCCATGGCTCCAGCATGGGCGGCTACGCCGCGCCGCGCTGCGCCACGGCCGAGAAGCGGATCAAAGCGGTCGCCGTGTGGAGCGGGGCCTTCAATCTGCGCGACGACATCTTCGACTACTATCCGCCGATTCGAGAGCGGCTGCGCTGGCTCATCGGCGCCGAGAACTTGGCCGATGCCCGGGAGAAGATCGGGGCGTTCTCGTTGGAAGGGCGCGCGAAGGAGATCGAGTGCCCGCTCTGCATCGGGTTCAGTCACGACGATCGGATCATGGACCCGCGCGGTGCGCTGCGCCTCTATCAGGAAGCGACGAGCGCCGAGCGCGAGATGGTGGACGGCGTGGGGCATGGGACCAAGCGCCACGACCGGCGGAACTACCTGGCCGACTGGATGGCGAAGCGACTGGGTGCAGGGTAAGCGCCGTTCTCCCCATCGAGGGACAGGGCCGGGGCCTGTACCATATCGGCGCCATCCCCTGGAGGTACGTGCGCCACGTGGCGGAGCTGCCCGAAGTCGAGACGATGCGCCGCGATTTGGCGCGCGAGATCGTCGGCCTGCGCATCTTAGGCGTCCGAGTGGCGCAGACCAGGATGCTGGGCCGCCAGGACGCGGAGACGCTGCGGAGCCGCGTCGAGCACCGGTTCGTCGCGGCGATCGGCCGTCGAGGCAAATTTCTCTTGCTGCGGCTCGCGACCGGCGGAGGAAACGTGGCCGCCGCGCGCAATGGCTTCCCAACATTCAATAGCCCTTGGGCTGTCGAGGGCGACGCTATTGACCGCCCGATCCTGGCGCCAAACGGTGCCTGCCAGGGCTGCCCAGAGGATGGGGACGCGCTCCTGATCCACCGGGGAATGACGGGTAATCTCTTTCTGAAGCAGCCGTCCGACCCACCGGACGCGCATCTGCATCTTGCGCTCCTGTTGGACGATGGCCGGGAGCTGCGGCTCTGCGACCATCGAGGCTTCGGTGAAGTGCGCTGGGTGTCCGGAGAGGAGATCGCTGCGCTGTGCGCGCGCCTCGGGCCGGAGCCGCTGGGGCCGGCCTTCACCGCGAAGTACCTGGCTGGCCAGCTGGCACGAAGATCGGCGCTCGTGAAGGCGCTCCTCCTGAATCAGTCCGTCGTGGCCGGGCTCGGCAACATCTACGTGGACGAGGCGCTATGGGCGGCGATGGTTCATCCCGCTCGGCGCGCCAACACCCTGAGCGAAGCCGAAGCGGCGTCGATCCGTGACGCTATCGTTCGGCTCGTGCGCGAGAGCATTGATTGCCGGGGCACGACGTTTCGCGACTATAAGGACCTGTACGGGCGGCCGGGTGGGAACAGCCGCCACCTGCAGGTGTTTCACCGCGCCAAGGAGCCGTGCCCACGCTGCGGCGAGCCGATCCAGCTCGTGCGGGCTGCGGGCCGGGGCAGCTCCGTGTGCCTCGCGTGCCAGTCGCCGCCGACCGGATGACTACCGCCGAAGAGATCGTTCCCGTCGCTCAGGATGACCCGGGGCGATGACGGCCGTCCCGACCCGTTCGCCCTGGATGCATCGCGTCGTCCAAAACGATGGAGCCATTCGCACCCGCAGGGCTCCATCGTGCGGATGCCGCGTCACATTTGGCCGGCGCGCTCGGCGAAGTACACGATGATGTCGGTCGGCGGCGGTGGGAAGCCGGACCGTGTCAACATGTCGCACAGCTCGGCTCGGTGGTGCGTGCCGTGGTTCACGACCTGCATCATCGTCTGCCACATTGGCAGCTCGAACGAGTTGCCCGAGGTGTTCGTCCAGCGAAGCGGCGCGGCGAGCTGTGCGTCAGTCACCCCATCCAGGAACGTCTGAACGTCGGCGCGGACACGCGTCCAGTGGTCCTGGACCTCCGCGACGGTGGGGAAGTCGTTAGCGCCCAGGAGGTGCGCCGGGGAGGTTCCCCGCCAGCGGGCGAGCCAGACCGTCTCAGCGGCCGCCAGGTGCGCCAGGGTGCCGTGGATCGAGTCGAAGCTGGCGCCGAATCGCTCGCGTGTCTGCTCCGCGGTGAGCTTCGGGATGAGCTGAAGCAGGCGGTCATTGACCCAGAAGTGGTAGCGGAACAGCTCGCGCAGGGTTTCGGCGTCCATACAGGGCTCCATCGGCGAATCTTGACGTGCCGGGAAGGATACGCCCTCGCCCGTCCGGGCGACACAACGGAAGTGGCCGGGTCCGTCCCGGCCACTTCCACGTGATCTCGGCGGGCGCCGCATCTCACGGGACGGGTCCGCCGATGTTCAGCCCGGTGAGCACGTACACCTTGTTGGAGGGCGGGCTCGTGTTGCCGAAGGCATCGGTCGCCACGACCTCGAAGTAGGTGATGGTAAAAGGCGTCAACCCCGTGACCGTCGCCCCGGTCATGGAGAGGTTGATCACGGTCGCTGGTGTGAACGGCCCGTTCTGGGTCGACGCTTGGAGCACCTGGTAGCTCGTGGCGCCCGCGCTGGGCGTCCAGGTGAGGACGGCGGTGGTCGGCGTGATGGTGCCGACCGTCAGGTTGGTTGGAGACGGGATCGCCCCCGTGCTCGGGGCGATGCTTAGCGACAGGCGCGCTGGCACGACGGTCTCCAGGCCGGTCGGGCCGACAGCTCTCACCTGGAGCAGGTACACGGTGCCCGGCGCCAGACCCGTCACGACCGTGCTTCGGACGAGGACGCCAGGCGTGACCGGAATCGTCTGGACTTGCGCGAAGCTCTGGGGCGCGGAAGCGATGGTCGCGTAGACGCGATAGGTCACCGCCGCCGGGTCGGGCCGCCAGCGGAGGCCGACGCTCCCGCTGGGGGGCACGAGGGCCGTGACGATCGGCTGGTAGTTCGCCTGGGGCGGCGGAGGTGCAGGTGCCGGCGGGGGCGGGGGCGGTGCTACCTGCGCCACGGGAGGAATGCCCCTGCCGGCTGAGCTGAAGAAGGGCGACTGCGCGGCCACGTTTGTCTTGGCCGGGAACGGCGTGGCCGTCGCAGGCGGGCCGGTGGGGGCGGGGGTCGCCGCGAGCTGCGAGGTCGCGGGCGACGCGCGGGGCGTTGGAGGCTGGACGGGTGGCGCGGCGGCAATCGGCGGCGGCGTGAAGGCCAGCGCAGGGCCGGCGACCGTCGCCACGTGCCATTCGGCATCGAAGGCCATCGATCCGTCGCCGTTGATGTCTCCGGGGTTCACGTCGCCGGAAAAGTAGTACAAGGGCCAGTTGTCGAGGGTCACCTGCCAGGTTCCGTCGTCACGCTCGATCAGTCCGAGGCTTGCGCCGAGCCCTTCCGGCGGGATTAGCTCCTCAGCGCTCGCGACGGTGTAGGGCGGCCAATCGACGGCGCACTCATCAATGCATCGGCTCTCGCCGGTGATCTGGTCGTTGTCCCACGTGTAGAGGGACCAACCGTCTGGATCGGTGATGATTGTTCCGTATGCTGGATTCGGGACCAGCGCCACCGTCTCGTTGCTGGGCTCTTCCGCCGTCGCCACGCCCAGGGCATTGAACGTCATCGCCAGCGCGATGGCCATCACGAGTCGGCTACGAGCGGCGAGACTGCTCCGCCCTCCCTCGAGCATGATATTTCCTCCTTCGCCCCCTCGGGAACTAGACAGGACGAGCCGCTCTTGACCTCCCGTGACGAAGGCCACAGGGCAAATTAGCTCGTCGTGCACGGTCATCATGGTTCGGCGCCGTATCCATCGGGCTGTCGTTCCGTAAACCGCGCGTGAACGCAGCGTTGCAGATCGAGAACAAGTTCGCGATGGTTTGGGCAAGGGGCGGTCCGAAGCTCGTGCGGAGGACGACCCATGAGCGGAGCGGCCGCTGCGGAAGACTAGATTCCCAACAGGCGAGCGGCGTTCCCACCGAGGATCGCGGCGCGCTCCTCGGGCGCGATGGGCAGGTTGCGCACCAGTTCGACGGTGCGGCTCACGGGGACGTGAACTGGCGGGAAGTCCGTCCCGAGGACCACGTGGTCGGCCCCCACGGTTCCCACGCAGCACATGACGGCCGGTGGGTGGAAGCCCATTGTATCCAGGTAGAGCCGCTGGATGTACTCCGACGGCGGAGCCTTGAGGACGTCCGGTTCCCACGGTCCGAAGGCGGGGTCGCCGCGAAGCTCGTAGCCGAAGTCGAGCCGCCCTGGCAGGAGGGAGATCGCGCCGCCCATATGGGCCAGGACGAGCCGGAGGGCGGGGAATCGCTCGAAGCCGCCCATCAGGATGAAGCGGGCCAGGCTCAGGCTCGTGTCAAAGGGACGGCCCACCAACTCCGGCAGCCGAAAGATCTCCATCTTTTCGGCCCCGATGGTGACCCGCGGCGGGTGAACGAAGACCGGCACGTCGAGCTGGGCCACCAGCTCGAAGAAGGGAACGGCGCGCGGGGAGTCCAGATATTCGCCCGCGACGCTGGAGTTGACCATAATCCCTTTGAGGCCGAGCTGGCGCACGGCGCGCTCTGTCTCGCGTAGAAAGCCGTCGCTTTCGAACGGAACGGCAGATGCGAGCCCGAGGAGGCGCCCAGGGTAGCGGTGCGTCATCTCCGCCGCGAACTCGTTGTACCGCTGGGCAGCCTCGAGCGCGGAGAGCCCGGGCGGAACCCGGATCCAATTGTTGCCAAACACCGCGACGTCGACGCCGCAGCGCGCCTGCTCCTCGAGGACGGACTCGTAGTCGAACATGCACGCCGGCGCGGTCGGGGCGCTCCAGTCCGAAGGTCCGAGGTGGCAGTGGCAGTCGATGACGCGGGCCGCCCGCGTACCTATGAGCACGGTCATACGCACCGAGTGTAGACCGGTTCGGTCCAGCGCTGCCAGGGCGCCGCTCTCCTGCAATCCCCTGATCGCGCCAGATCGCCCCTGATTGACCCGCCCCGGGCTCGGTGCTACCCTGGCACCGCATTGAACAGGAGAATGCCTGGAGGGATCGCATGGCTCGGGCGAACCGCCGTTTGACCATGGTCTGCGGGTTGGCAACGCTGGCGGTCGCCGCGTGTACGGGGGCCGTGCCCTCCCGCCCGGCCGCCTCGGGGACCGAGGCGGGCCAGCAGGCGCAGGCCACGCACAAGGTACTTACCATGGGCATCACGACCATCATCGACGCTTTCTCGATCGCGGGGAGCAGCACCACCACGGGCGGTGGGCTGGGCATCATCGAGATCCATTCCCAGGCGATGTTTACCGCCGACAAGACGACCGGACGACCCATCCCACGGCTCCTCGCCGAGCAGCCAACGACCGACAACGGCGGTCTCCGCCTGACGGACGACGGAGGCATGATCTCGACCTATAAGCTGCGGCCGGACGTGAAGTGGGCGGACGGAACGCCGTTGACGGCGCAGGACCTGCTGTTCTCGTTTCGGGTCGCGAAGAGCGGGATCGTTCAGATGATCGACTCCGGACCCGCGCGGCTCATGGGGTCGGCGGAGGCGCCCGACGACCGGACGTTTGTTATCCACTGGAATCAGCCATATTACCTGGCAGACGCCATCGGCCTTCGCGCGCTCTGGCCGCTGCCAGCCCACATCCTGGAGGCCGACTACGCGACGATGATCGAGGAGCAGAAGGACCCCCAGGCGTGGTACGCGAAACCCTATTGGACGTCCGAGTACGTACACGTGGGCCCATTCAAGCTCGTGGAGTTCACGCCGCAGGTCGAGGCCGTGTTCGACCGGGTGGACGACTATTTCCTCGGCCGGCCGAAGGTGGACCGGATCGTTGTGAAGCAGTTCACCGATTCCGGGACCACGCTGGCCAACGCGCTGGCTGGCGGGATCGACATGGGGACCGAGACGGTGTTGAACACGGTCCGCGCCCTGGAGCTGAAGCGCCAGTGGGACGCGAACGGCGGCGGCACCGTGTGGTTCGGGACCGGCAACACGTGGTTTGTCAGCATTCAGTTCGATTCCAACGTTCCCAATTTCGTACCCGTGCTGATGGACCCGCGCGTTCGACAGGCGCTCATCATGGCGATCGACCGCGACTCGTTCGCCGACTCGGTCACCGAAGGGGTTCCCAACACAGCGGCCTATGCCATCCTGCCGCCCGACAATCCGCTCTTCAGCTACGTGAAGGATGGCTGGAAGACGCGCTATCCGTACGACGCAGCGCGATCGGCGGCGACCTTCGAGTCGGCGGGCTGGCACAAGGGCGGGGACGGGGTCTTGACCAACGCGGTGGGCGACCGCATGCACTTCGAGCTGCGCACGACGGCGGACTCCGAGCGCAAGCTCGCGATCCTGGGCGACATGTGGAAGCAGGCCGGCGCCGACCCGGAGCAGCTCGTAATTCCCGCCGCGCGCGCTCGTGACACCGAGTATCGCCAGCAGTTCCCGGGCGGCGAGATCACCGCGCGCGGGAGCCAGGACTCGATCCTCACGCGGCTCGAGTTAAGCGAGCAGCCGCGGCCGGCCAATCGGTACGCCGGCAACAATCGCGGGCACTGGTCGTCGGACCAGTACGAGGCGCTGGTTACGCGCTACCGCTCGTCCCTGCGCGAGGAAGACCGGGGCGAGGCGATGAAGGAGATCCAGGACCTGATGCTCGACGAACTTCCGCTCCTCATCCTGTACTACGAGCCGCACGCGGTCTTCGCGCGCAAGGGCGTAACGGCGTTCCAGGATGACTTTGCTGGCGGCTCGGACGCCGGGCGCGCCTACGGGACCTACTCGCGCAACGCCCACGAGTGGGATATTCAGGGCTAAGGCCCTACTGCCACTGCCACTCCCACACGTTCCACAGGGTGGCGGTGCCGACCGCCGACGGCTCCTTCGGGCCGGACAGGCCGGCGCTGTACGCGGTGGGCGCGGGCTGAATGTGGGTCGGGGTCACCGCGGCGTCGTCGGTCATGACTTTGAGGGCGTCGATGAGGAGTCCTTCTCGCTCGTGCGGGTCGATGCTCCCCAACATCCGTCCCCACAGGTCGTCGAGCTGTGGGTTGGTATAGCCGTTTCGATCCTGGCCGTTCCAGCGATTTTCCGGACCGGACAGATTCGGGGTCACCCATACCATGTTCTCGAGCGTCATCGACCGTTGGCTATAGGCGACGGCGCGGAATTTGCTGCGTAGCTCGCCGTTGCGGAGTTCAGACGTGGCGAGGCGTCGGATCTCGCTGCCGATCCCGACGTCTTTCCATTCGTCGACGACAATCGCCGCCTCCTGCTGCTCCACCTCCGTCGGCTGGTTCAGCATCGGCATGTCGAGCGGCTCGCCGGCCGCGTTGCGTGCGATGCCATCCGGCCCCTTCGTCCAGCCTGCCTCTCGGAGAAGGGCCTCGGCCCGGCCGGGATCGTACTCGTACTTGGTCACGGCGTGGTCGACGGCGGGGAACGCGGGATCGCTGGGCGGTAACCAGAAGTGCTGGACGTGGCCGTGGCCGGCGAAGATCGCGTCCACGATACCCTGCCGATCGATGGCATGGAGGGCCGCTCGGCGCACGCGCACGTCGAAGACGGCGCGCTGGGTATCACCCCAATCCCGCGATTGGAACTCGATAATGCGTGGATTCCCCTCCCAGTACTCAATCTTTCCGTTCCAGTTGGCTTGCTCGAGCGCCTGCGCCTGCGGGAAGCCAATGGTGAGATTGAAGGCGACGTCCGCGGCGCCTCCCAGGAGCGTCGCGACGACCGTGTTGGCGTCGGTGATGAACTTGAGGTGGATTTCCGGGATGTGGGGCTTGCCCAGAAAGAAGTCCGGGTGCGCCGCGAACACGATCTCCACTCCCGGATCCCATCGCTCGACACGATACGGGCCGGCCCCGACGAAATCGTTGCGCCAGTGGCTGCCGGTAATGAACTGGTCTATGTCCTCGGTGTAGAGGGACTCGAGCTTGTGGCGAGGCATGGGCGAGAAATAGGGCAGCGGGATCATGCCTGCCCACATGTACGCGTCCTTCCACTCCATGACGAGGGTATGGTCGTCGACGGCGCGGACCTCGCTCATCCGTCGCTCGAGCGGTGAGTTGACGGCCGGATACGCCGGGTCCATCCGAACGGTGTGGGCGAACACGAAGTCGTCGGCCGTCAAAGGCTCTCCATCGTGCCACCGCGCGTTCGAGCGCAGCTTGTAGGTGGTCTCCATCGTGCCGTCGGAGAAGATTTTCCACGTTCCCTTGTCCACCGAGGGCAGCTCCTCGGCGAGGTAGGGAGCGGCTTGCTGCTGAGGCGTGAAGTATGCGAGGAATGCGCTGGCCAGCGCGGATTCTTCGCGGTTCTGCGGGAGGAGGCTCGGCTCGAGGGCGACCGGCTCGCGCGGATAGGCGATCACGAGGGCGCGCTGAGGTACGGCGGAGGCCGCAGGGCCACCGGCGCGCACGGCGGACTGCGGCGCCTGGGCGGCCGGGGCGCACGCGGCCAGCGCAAGCATGGTGACGGCCAGCCAGACGGGAACACGGCGGCGAAGCGGCCGGTGGCGCTGCATCCGCGGGCGCTCCGGCCCGGAGGGCGCCGACGTCCGCCAGGTATCGTTCGCGCTCGGCGCTCCTGTCTGGTTCATCACCGTCCACATCCCCACACGGCCTCCTCTCTCGAAGTCGGGCCGGCGCGAACGGGCGAGTGCGCCACCATAAGCGAACCGGTAGCGGGTGGGCGATCGCGCCGGGCGACTCGCGCCATTGTGACCGATTCCGCGGAGGCGTTCCAGCCCGCCGCGTCGATCCCTGCTACACTGGGCCGGGCACGCCTGCGGGTTGCCCGCCAGTGCCGGGAGGATGCTTCGCGAACGCTGTCGATCTTCGGCCGAATTCCATCGCTCGTCCCACGACCCCATGCATCGATCGATTTTGCGAAGCCCGGCCCATTGTCGATTCAATCGCGGGTGGTGATCGCCGGCGGGATCGGTATCGCTGCGACGCTCTTTAGCTTCTATCGCCTGTCAACAGGCGGCCGTGGCGAGTGGGATTTCGCCTGGGCGGTTGGCGGAGCGCGAGACCTCCTCAGCGGGGTCGACCCCTACAACGATCTGCACCTGGGCGCCTGGGAGGCGCCGCTCTTCTATCCGTTGCCGGCGCTGTTTGTCGGCATGGCCTTCGTCCCGCTCCCGCATATTTGGGGGGCAGCGGTCTTCATCGGCATCTCCTCTGGGCTGCTGGCTTTCGGCCTCACGCGTCGAGGGCTCGCGCCGCTCGTGACGTTCTTGAGCCTCCCCTACCTCTGGGCGGCAAGCATCGGACAGTGGTCCATCGTGGTGACGGCCGCGGGTTTGATTCCCGAGCTGTCATTTCTCTTGCTGATGAAGCCGACCCTGGGCCTTTCGATCCTTGCCGGCTTTCCATCCAGGAAGGCGATCGCCGTGCTCGCAGCGGCGGTTGCCGCGACCGCTGTTCTGAGCATCGTCTGGTTTCCTCAGTGGTTCGGCGAGTGGCTCGTGAACGTCGGGGAAGGTTCGCACGTCCCGCCGATCCTGGTGTTTCCTGGATGGCTTCTGCCGGTGGCCCTGCTCTATCGCAAGCTGCCGACCGCGAGGCTGTTGTTCGTCTTCGCGTGCGTCCCCCAATGGCTGGATTTCTACGACCAGGTCGTGCTGTTTCTGATTCCTCGATCCAGTCGACAGTACGCATACCTGGCGATCGCGAGCTGGGCGTGGATGCCTATCTGGAGACTCTTTCCACCGGGTCACCCCTTTCACCTCGACCGATACCTCTGGGACATCGTCTTCGACCTTGCGGCGCTCGGCCTCGTCCTTGCACAAGGACGCGGCTGGGCGACGACCGGCGGCGAGGCATCCAGCATGCCGGACGATCTGGCCGCGGCTCCTGTATAGCCGACCCATCGCCTTGATGTGCCCCAGGGCAGACCCGTAGACTACGGCGTCCCGACGGAGCGATCGCCGTGCGCGCCAGCGCGTGCTACGTCAAGCAGCAGGAGGAATACGCGCGTGATCGGTGGCGCCGTATCGGTTATGAAGGAGCCGCTATGATCCTCGCCGGCTGTGCGCGTACGCTGTCGCGCTGTCTCCTCGCCGGGTCCATCGCGGGCGGCAGCGGGCTTCTGGGCCAGGCGCCGGCGACGCCGCTGGCCATTGCCGCGGAATCGACGGAGGCGCCCGGCCAGACGGCGACGGCGCCCCTCGGGGTCGTCCGCGTCGAGCCCGACCGCGGCGTCGTCGGGACGAGCTTCACCGTTGCAACCGATGGCCTGCCCCCGGGCGCCGTCGTCGGCTGGGAATGGCTGACCTGGGACGGCACGTACGACACGAACCCCAGCTCCGAAACGGTGGAATATCTCCATCGCGCATTCGTCGATCGACGGGTGTCACTCGGGCAATCGGTTGCCGACGAAGGGGGCCGGGCGTCTGCCACGTTCGTCGCCCCCGAGGATTTTGGCGAAGTCCACTCCATATACGCGGTCGTCGACGGAGCGGACGTGGCGCGCGGCGGGTTCCGGATCCAGCTCAGCGCCTCGCTCTCGCCGACCGAGGGACCCATCGGCACCCCCATTACGATCCGAGTGACCGGCATGGCGGCCAAGCTCTTCTCCGGGAGCACGCTCGCGGTGCGCTGGAACAATGCCTACACCGGTGTCCTCACCGCGACGACGACACACGGCACGGCGGCGGCCCGAATTCGCGCCGCGGGGCCGGTTGGTGATCAGTACGTGGTGCTAAACGCAGGCACGGTCCCAGCGTATCTGAACATCGCTCAGTCTCCCTACGACTTCGTGTACGCGCACCTGCCCGACCACGAGGACATTCGCCTCCCCTTTCGCGTGACGGGGGATGGGGGAATGCCGCCCGACCAGATGGACTGGCCAGATCCTTCCCGCGTCGCTGAGCTGGGCCCCGATGCCCCGCGGACAGCCGCGGTCAACCCGCCGAAGCCCGGTGTCGGGGCGGAACTTCGACCGGCGCGAGGTCCGATCCTCTCCACGCCGACGCTCGTGGCCACGGGCCTCGCCCCCGGTGCGGACGTGCAGATGTGGTGGGTCACGGCGCGCGGCAACCGAGTCACGCCGAGCGGGTGGAGCCTCGCCGATATTCCCTTGCCGCCCGCCACGGCCGGCGACGACGGGGCGCTGACGGTGTCGATCACCGTGCCGGACGATCTGGGCGGGTGGCACGTATTGAAGATGGCGCAGAACGACGCCGTCGTGGCGGAGGCGCCGTACTTCGTCGAGCGCAGCCTCGCCGAGGTGTCGCACCGTCAGGTGCACGCCGGCGACACGGTGACCGTGCACGTAAAGGGTCTGGGCTGGACGGAGTTGGACAACGGGTTCGCCGTGACCTACGACAATTCGCACATCGGCTATGCGTGCGGCTTCAACAGCGATGGCGACGTCGTCATGCAGGTCCTGGCGACGGGCGGGCCGGGCACACATCTCATCGATCTATACCCGATGGTGTATACGGGTCATGACGCGAAGGCCTGGTACTGGGCGCCTGTTCTCACCTACGCTGAAGACTTTCCCGCGCTGGAGCTGGGCTACCGATTGCCAGCCATTCGTATCGCCATCACGATACTCTGACGCGTCTGATCGCCTGAAAGAGGAGGAAGCGACCATGAGGATTCCGCGATCCCCCGCGCATAGCAACCTCGCGCTCCTGCTTGGCGCCCTGTTGGGTGTCGGGCTCGTTTTCGGCTGGGCCGGCCCTGCCCACGCGCAGGATGCCGACGGCCAATCGACTGAGTCCCAGCCGAGCGCGTCACAGGAAAATACCGGTCCGGTCCCGCTGATCTCGGTCATACCCGGGCCGGCGGTACCACCAGGTGGGCCGCCGCCGAGCACTGGCGAGAAGCCGCCGCTGCCGGATCTCTACTCGCAGCCCGTGGGTCCGTTCACCATGTACATGGATGTGATCGCCACGGGTCCCAGCGCCTACGGGCTCTTCACCGCGCCCGGCTGCGTGCTGGACGGCGTCTTCAAGCGAGGGATGAAGCTCGTCTGGCGGTTCGAGGTCTACGACATGGCGACCGGCCGCCGGGTGACCGATCGGGACGGTGCGACGGTTTCCATCTCGCTGCCCGACGGTTCGCAGATCCCGGCGCGGTTCGACCAGCGCGCGCCGCCCGGCGAGGCCGCGCCGGATTCACCGTGGACCTGGGTGGCGGTCTGGAACATTCCCCCCGACTACCCGCTCGGTCCGGTGGAGTATGCGGTGAACGTCTCCACATCGGATGGACGTTCGGCGGCCCTCCGTCCCGCGACGTGGGGCAGCGTATACCCCCAGATCGTCGACTAGTTTTGGGATGTGGCGGGGGCGAACCGCCCCCGCCTCCCGAAGGACGTGGTGCATGATCCGATCTCTCGTCCTGGCGGCGCGCTTTGCGCTCGCCGGCGCCGTAGTCGCGACGCTGACCGTCTTCTCCGCCCTCGCCGATGACGATACGGATGGCGCGGCCGGCGCAACACAGGCAGACGCCCCGGCGCAGCTCGTCGTGGTGACGGCGTCGGACTTCAAGTTCGATCCCGCCGATATCACCGTCGGCAATGGCGCCGTTTCCTTCTCGGTAACGAATCGCGGCATCATCGACCACAACTTCGCCGTAGAGACGCCCGGTGGTGACATTCTGGGAAGCGTCGCTAACTTCGCCCCCCGTTCCACGGCGACGCTCGATTTGACGCTCGCCCCTGGCGCCTATTCGATCGTGTGCACCCTTCCCGCTCATCGTGAAGCCGGGATGATCGGCACCCTCACGGTCAATCCGTAGCGAGCAGCTTCGACCGAGCGAATTTTCGGCGCTGCTCGCGCCGTTTTCGCTTTGCGTCACCCGATCGATGGCGTCGGATTGCGGCCGCCTGCCGCCTGCTATGATGACTAGACGCACGTGAGAGCCGCATGACGAACCCACTCCTGGAGACCCTCCGTTCCCGCGTCCTCGTGCTGGACGGCGCGATGGGCACGGGGATCCACGCGTCCAATCTCCCCCTCGGCGACTACGCCGGCCTGGAGAATTGCTGCGAGATCCTCGTTTCCACGCGGCCAGACATCATCGACGGGCTGCACCGCGCCTATCTCGCGGCGGGGTGCGACATCATCGAGACGAACACCTTCGGCGCCATGCCGCACGTGCTCGCGGAGTTCGGCATCGCGGCCCGCGCGCGCGAGCTGAACCGACGGGCGGTGGAGATCGCGCGCGAGGCGGCGCGCGCGTACACAACGCCCGGGAAACCGCGATTCGTCCTGGGCGCGATTGGACCGGGCACCAAGCTCGTGACCCTCGGCCAGATCTCGTGGGATGCGATGCTCGCCAGCTACGCCGAGCAGGTACGCGGGCTTCTCGATCCGCGGGGCGGGATCGACGGGCTGCTCATCGAGACGGCGCAGGACCTCCTCCAGTGCAAGTGCGCGGTGGCGGCCGCGACGGACGTGCAGCGCGAGCTGGGCATCTGGGACACGGACCGGCGGGTCCCGATCTTCGTTCAAGTGACGGTCGAGGCAACCGGCACGATGCTGCTGGGCAGCGACATCGCCGCCGCCCTCGCGGCGTTGGACCCGCTGCCCATCGTCGGCATCGGACTCAACTGCGCCACCGGCCCGCGAGAGATGGCAGAACACGTCCGGTACCTGAGCCACCATTCGCGGAAGCTGATATCCGTCGTTCCGAACGCCGGACTCCCCATCATCGAGAACGGCGAGACCCTGTTCCCCCTCACGCCCCAGGGTCTCGCGACGGCCGCCCGGCAGTTCGTCGAGGAGGACGGCGTGAATATCGTCGGCGGATGTTGCGGCACGACGCCGGAGCACGTCCGAGCCGTGGTCGAAGCGATCGGGACGCGCGCGCCCCGCGAGCGCAATCCGGAGGTGCTCTCCCAGATCGCCAGCCTGTACAGCGCGGTGGACCTCCGCCAGGAGAGCAGCGTGCTCAGCATCGGCGAGCGGACGAACGCCAACGGCTCGAAGCGCTTCCGCGAGATGCTGGCCGCCGAGGAGTGGGATGGCTTGGTGAGCTGGGCGCGGAGCGAGGTGCGCAGCGGCGCGCACGTGCTCGACGTCTGTGTCGACTACGTCGGGCGCGACGGAGTCGCCGACATGCGGGAGGTCGTCAGTCGATACGTCCAGCAGGTGTCCGTGCCGCTGGTGCTGGACTCGACCCAGGCGGACGTGCTCGAAGCCGGGCTGAAGCTGAGCGGCGGCAAGTGCATCGTGAACTCCATCAACTTCGAGGACGGGGAAAAGCGGCTCCAGGACGTGTGCCCGCTCGTCAAGCGGTTCGGCGCGGCCGTCATCGGCCTCACCATCGACGAGGAGGGGATGGCGAAGACGGCGGATCGGAAGCTCGCTATCGCAGAGCGACTGTACCAGCGGTGCACCGAGACGTACGGCATCGCTCCGACGGACATCCTGTTCGATCCGCTGACGTTCACGATCTGTACCGGCAACGATGACGACCGGCGGCTGGGGCTCGAGACGCTGGACGGGATCCGGCTCATCGCGGAACGATTTCCCGAGTGCGGCCTGCTCCTCGGACTCTCGAACGTGAGCTTCGGGCTCAAGCCGGAGGCGCGCCAGGTCCTGAACAGCGTGTTCCTGCACGAGGCGCGCGAGCGCGGGCTCACCGCCGCCATCCTGCACCCGTCGGGCATCCGGCCGCGCCACCGGATCCCGGACGAGCAGTGGGAGGCGGCGCTTGACCTCATCTACGACCGCCGCCGGGAGGGATACGATCCCCTGCTCTCGTTCATTGGGCTCTTCCCCGACGACGCCGGGCCCCGGCAGCGGGTGGCGATGGAGAACCTGACCGTCGAGGAGATGCTGCGCAACCACATCGTCGACGGCGAGAAGCGCGATCTGGAGAAGCACCTCGACGAGGCGCTGGAGCGCTACACGGCGTTAGAGATCATCAACGACCATCTGCTGGGCGGGATGAAAATTGTCGGCGAGCTGTTCGGCTCCGGCCAGATGCAGCTCCCCTTCGTGCTGCAGAGCGCGGAGGTGATGAAACAGGCGGTTGGCTACTTGGAGCCGCACATGGAGCGCGTCGAGGGACAGGTGCGCGGGAAGCTCGTGCTCGCCACCGTCAAGGGTGACGTCCACGACATCGGCAAGAACCTTGTCGACATCATTCTCACCAACAACGGCTACCGGGTGATCAACCTGGGGATCAAGCAGCCCATTTCCAACATCATCGACGCGTGGATCGAGCACGAGGCGGACGCGATCGGCATGTCCGGCCTGCTGGTCAAGTCTGTTGGCGTGATGAAGGAGAATCTGGAAGAGCTGAACGCGCGTGGGATCACGGTCCCCGTGCTCGTCGGCGGGGCGGCCCTCACCCGGCCGTACGCCGAGACGGAGCTGCGCAACACCTACGAGGGGCGCCTGTACTACGGGAAGGATGCCTTCGAGGGGCTGCACATCATGCAGGCCATCGCAGAGGGCCGGCTGGCCGAGGTGGACGCAGAGATCGATGGTCGCGTGACGAGGCGTGCGCAAGGCATCGAGCGGGCCGCCGCCCGCGCTACGACAACGGCGCCGGCGGCGGCTCGGCGCTCGCGCATCGCGCCGGCGCCCACGATCCCGAAGCCGCCGTTCTTGGGCACCCGCGTCGTCCGCGACGTGCCGGTCCAGCGGATCTACGCGTACGTCGACAAGACGGCCCTCTATCGCGGGCAATGGGGCTTCAAGCAGGGGAGCCTGGACGCGGCGTCCTTCGAGCGGCTGCTCGCCGACGAGGCGGAGCCGATCTTCAAGCGGCTCTGCGCCCAGGCGCAGGAGGAGCGCCTGCTCAATCCCGCGGTGGTCTACGGATACTTCCCCGTCAATTCCCGTGGCGACGATCTGATCGTCTTCGATCCCGCTGACCCGGAGCGGGAGGTGGAGCGGTTCACCTTTCCCCGACAGCAATCGGGCCGCGGGCTGTGCATCGCGGACTTCTTCCTCCCGCTGGAGGCCGGCGAGCGCGACGTTCTCGGCGCCTTCTGCGTGACCATGGGCCGCGAGCCGACCGAGCGCGCGCAGGCGCTGTTCGCCTCCAACGCGTATACCGAGTACCTGTATCTCCACGGGCTCGGGGTCGCGTGCGCGGAGGCGCTGGCGGAGCTCTGGCATCAGCGCATGCGCCAGGAGCTGGCTATCGATTCCGAGGACGCGCCCACGCTGCGCGAGCTCTTCCAGCAGAAGTTCCGGGGCGGGCGGTATAGCTTCGGCTACCCGGCGTGCCCCGATATGGCTGACCAGGCGAAGCTCTTCCGGCTCTTGGAGCCGGGACGGATCGGCTGCGAGCTGACCGAGAACTGGCAGATCGATCCCGAACAATCCACGAGCGCCATCGTGTGCCACCACCCGGACGCCAAGTACTTCAACGCGTGACGATCCAAGCCCCATCGACCCGCAGGGTCGATGGGGCAAAGCATTTGAATCCGGCACGTTTCCATGCGATTCGCTGAGAGAAGGAATCGACGTGCCGGTATTCCTCGTCGGGCCTCGACGCTGGGTTCCCGATCAGTATCGCCGGATGCCATTTGAGGAACCCGCGATGCGCAAGAATGCGGTGTAAGGAAAACAGCCCGTCGACGGCGCTCCCAACCTCTAAGCCGGATAGGCGACCTGGTGTTCGAGAAACATCTCGCGGCGCTCACGGCCGGATTGCTCGATGGCCAGCAGCACTTCCACGGTGGCCATGCCCCAGCGGCCGTCGCACTCCAGCGGCCGTCCGGTCTCAATGGCGTCGGCGAAGGCGTTCAGGCGGCCGTCGCGTCCGTCTTCCGGGCCGGTCATCGGGATCTCCCATTGCTTCTCATCGCCGTAGACCATGAGGCCATTGGATGAGAGTTTGACGTCCGCGTGGTCGTAGCTGACGAGGAGTGGCCCGCCGAGGATCCAGCCACCGGTTGAAACCCGGCCGCCCTCGCGTCGGTCCCCACCGTACCGCTCATCCCGCGCGGCTGCCGTCTCCCACTCCACGCTGTTCCCGTGGCTGCGCAGGTCGCGCCGCGCCTCCGCGTAGACGCTGGGATCGATCAGCTCTCCGGACTTGAACCCGTGGACCAGCTCGCTCGACTCATAGTGATCCTGGCCGCTGTAGACGCACGTGCCGATCGCGCCGCTCTCGAACTCGAAGTAGGCGGAGTGGACGCCAGGCACTCGACGACTCGCGTCCCACACCTGGGCGGAGCCGCGCACGCTCCGCATCATCCCCAGCCCGATGGTGCGGAGCAGGTCGAGCTGGTGGCCGCCCTGGCGCCACAGGATGCCGCCGCCCCACTCGGGCGTCAGCTCCTCGGGCGTGCGCGGACGGTAGAGCCAGTCCTGGTAGCGCCAGTGGTGCATCATGCGCAGCGCGCCGAAGTCGCCATTCTGCGTGAACTTTCGGAGGGCCTGGATTCGCGGCTCGAAGCTGTGCTTGACGTTCACACCCAGCAAGGTGTTGCTCGCGTCGGCCGCCTGGACCATCGCCGCGGCATCCTCGAGGGACACGGCCATCGGCTTTTCCACGAGCGCGTGCTTCCCCGCCTTTAGGGCGTTGACCGCGTGCTCCCGATGAAATCGGTTCGGCGTGCCGATGTAGACGAGGTCGACGTTGCGGCTCTCGCAGAGGGCCTCCGCTGTTTGCCACGTCTCCGCGTCGGGAAAGTCGCGCTTGAAACGGGCGAGGATCTCCGCGTCGAGGTCCGCCCCGGCGGCGATCTTAAAGCGCGGGTTCCTGGCGAACTTCGGGACCATCGCCCGCGCCGCGCCGCCGAGGCCGAGGATGCCCACGCGAATAGGTGGATGCGCGCTCGCAGTCATGCTCTTTTCACTTCCCCCTGTCTTGGCGGTGTTGGTGGCAGGCGTGCAGAGGTTCGGGACGATGAGCTCAGTCGCTTGTCGCAGCTGCCAGTGCTCGGGCTGCCCAGCGCTCCTCTTCGCGGATCTGCTGCTCCGCGAACGCGCGCCAACCTTCGGTCGCGGGCCCGAGGCCCGAGAATCCGAGCGGTTGCCGCGATTGCGAATGGTGCGATAGTCGGGCCCGATCTCCGTCGTCAGCCAGTGCTCGTGCTCGTGGCGATCGATGGGGCGGTGGCGCCCGAAGTCGATGGCGTACCGGCAGCTATGCGTGTCGTTCAAGGGCACGTGCCAGCCCATATGGTAGCCGCCGACGTCGGGGCCGGTGGTGGAGACGACGTTGACGTTGGGCACGATGAACGTCGAGGCGCGAACGAACGTCTGATCGCCCACCGGGCGTAGCGCCAACTGGCGCGTCCCCCATCCCGTTTCTTCCACCTCCAGAAACGGCGGAGGAGATTCCCCATGGATGGTCCGGGCCCGACGCGGGTCGAGCGCTCGTTCTCTTCCTTCGTCAACACGATCGGCGCCTTCTTCGCGACAGCTCCTGCGCGGCGACGTGCTGGGCGAATGGTCTATACCATCACGGGAACGACACGTCAACGTGCGGCTGTGCGGGGACCGACAGATCCTATACACCCCGGGCGGGAGCGCTATGCACGGTACGTCGCGGCGCTGTATGAATCGGCGCAGTTCGCATCGGGGGCGGGGATGGAGCGCTATCGGGAATGGTGGCCCTTTGATCCGCCGA
>DASRDP010000141.1 GCA_035652535.1 Chloroflexota bacterium | reverse complement strand
GGACGATCGCAATCGCACGGGCTCACAGGTGCGCGAGACGTTCACGAAGTATGGCGGCAATATTGGCGCACAGAACTCGGTGAGCTACCTGTTCCACAAGGTTGGGCTCATGACGTTTCCACCCGGCACCGATGAGAGCGGCCTGATGCAGGTCGCCTTGGAAGCTGGCGCGGAGGACGTGGTCTCCAACGCGGATACTTCGATCGAGGTGCTCGCCGATCCCGTCGAATTCGAGACCGTGCGGGCGATCCTGATGGAGCGGGGTTTCGTCCCCGCGACGGCGGAGGTAACCGAGCGTGCCTCGCTCGCCACGCCCTTGTCGGACCCGGCTGGCGAATTGATGGTGCAGCTCCTGGAAGCGCTCGAAGACCTCGATGACGTGCGGGACGTTTACTCCAATGCCGAGATATCGGACGAAGTCCTGGCGCGGATTTGATCCGAGCGTCGCTACGCCGGGAGGTCGTGCGGGCGTCGGTAGATCAGGGGAGGACGGCTCGACGACCGTCTCCATCACTGTCGCGGAGTCTAACGCGAGAGTGCGCGTGCTCGGCGTCGATCCGGGCTCTCGACGTACTGGGTTTGGCGTCATTGAATGTCGTGGGAGCGACTACGTCCACGTCGCGCACGGCTGTTTCAATGTGGCTGGCGCGGTGATGGCAGAGCGCTTGCGCCTCATCTTCGATGGCCTGCAAGCGCTGATCGAGGAGCACAGGCCGGCGGAAGTCGCGGTCGAGCGGGTCTTCGTGAATCGGAACGTCGAAAGCGCGCTGAAGCTGGGACAGGCGCGCGGAGCGGCACTCTGCGCCGTCCCGCGGGGCTTGCCGGTGTTTGAATACGCCCCGCGAGCCATCAAGCGTGCGTTGGTGGGCTCGGGAGCGGCGGAGAAGAGCCAGGTCACTCACATGATTACGACATTGCTGAGCCTGCAGGGCCATATTGGTCCGGATGCTTCGGACGCGTTGGCGGTAGCGGTGTGCCACGCACACTCTCGTCGGGCGCACATGCTCGTACGAGCCGCCGGAGTACGCCCGGCCGTACTGAAGGCGCCGCGCGAATGATCGGCTCTGTCCGAGGTCGGATCGCCTCCAAAACGCCTCCGCAACTCATGGTGGATGTGGGGGGCCTCGGCTATGAGCTCGAGGCGCCGATGTCGACGTTTTTTCATCTGCCTCCGGTTGGGGAGGAAGTCCGTCTGCTGACCCATCTCGTGGTTCGTGAGGACGCGCACGTGCTCTACGGGTTCGGGACGGAGAGCGAGCGGCGTTTGTTTCGGAGTTTGATCAAGGTCTCCGGCGTTGGACCCAAGATTGCCCTGGCGCTGTTGTCGGGCATCAGCGTGGAGGCGTTCTCGCAATGCGTGCTGAACGAGGACATCACGGCCCTCACGCGGGTGCCTGGAATCGGGCGCAAGACCGCCGAGCGGCTGGTGGTGGAAATGCGGGATCGCCTGAAAGATCCCGAAGCGCCGACCCTGACGGGGGCCGTCCCCATTCCAGCCGTCGCCAGCCCGGAATCGGAAGCCTACGGGGCGCTGGTGGCCCTGGGCTACAAGCCGGCTGAGGCGACTCGGTTGCTCAAAGCGGTCGGGACCGGTACACACACGACCGAAGAGCTCATCCGGCGCGCCCTGCAAGGGGCCACCCGGGTGGGATGAACGGCAGGATCTCGAGACTTGGAAGCGCAACGAATCATCAGTGGTGCGGCCGGCGGTGAAGACGAGGCGGTCGAGCGTGCCATTCGACCGGGACGGCTGGAGGAATACATCGGCCAGCCCGCGGTGAAAGCACAGCTCGAAATTTTCATCACCGCGGCGCGCCAGCGGGGCGAGGCTCTGGACCACGTGCTCATTTTCGGCCCTCCCGGGCTGGGAAAAACGACCTTGGCCAACATCCTGGCCGCCGAGCTGGGTGTCAGCTTGCGACAGACGTCCGGGCCGGTGCTCGAGAGACCGGGGGACATCGCGGCTCTACTGACCAACCTGCAGCCGCGGGATGTCTTGTTCGTCGATGAGATCCATCGCCTCTCACCCATGGTGGAGGAGGTGCTCTATCCGGCCATGGAGGACTATCAGCTCGATATCATGATCGGCGAAGGCCCCGCGGCACGCTCGATCAAGGTCAACCTGCCGCCGTTCACGCTCGTCGGGGCGACGACGCGGGCAGGCCTGCTGACCTCGCCGCTGCGCGATCGGTTCGGAATCGTGCAACGCCTCGAGTTCTACGAGGTGGAGGACCTCGAGCGCATCGTGAAGCGCTCCGCGGCGATACTCGATGTTGCCATCGACGAGGGCGGCAGCCGACGGATCGCGCAGCGCTCGCGCGGTACGCCCAGGATCACCAATCGGCTGTTGCGTCGGGTTCGCGACTACGCGCAGGTCAAGGGCGATGGGCGGATCGATGCGCGGATCGCCGATGCCGCGCTCGACTTGTTGAAGGTCGATCCGTTGGGCTTCGATACCCTCGATCGTAAGTTTCTCACCACCATCATCGAGCGCTTCGATGGCGGTCCCGTTGGAATCGACAGTCTCGCGGCCGCCATTGGCGAGGAGCGCGGCACGCTCGAGGACGTCATCGAGCCCTTCCTGATCCAGAAAGGCTTTCTGGTGCGGACGGCCCGGGGACGTGTGGTCACCCGCGCGACCTACC